>JADFJB010000213.1 GCA_022566355.1 candidate division KSB1 bacterium | reverse complement strand
ATGAAAAACGAAAAGAAAATACGGGCGGTAATATCTATACTGTAGAGAATGGAGAAGTAAAGTACAATTGGGAAATAATGGATGAAATATTTGACCTTATTTTAGAATGTAGAATGAAACCTTTGGTTTCGTTTACTTACATGCCAAGCGCTTTAGCGTCCAATTTAAAAAAGAAGAATCCCTGGCATCACGGACTAGTATCGCCTCCGAACGATTATCAGGAGTGGCAAAAATTAATTTTTAATACGGTTAAACATTTAGAAGAGCGATATGGTAATGAAGAAATCGAGAAATGGTACTATGAAGTCTGGAATGAGCCTGATTTACCTCGATTTTTTTGGGTTTATCATCCGAATAAAAAGAAATTTGCTAACAGAGGGGATAACCGCGAATACTTCAAATTATACGACTATTCAGTTGCCGGTGCGATAGAAGCAAATGAAAAGATAAAAATTGGCGGCCCTGCAATTGCCGGTGACATAGAAATGTTTTTAAATCCCTGGATGGATCATATAAAATCTGGAACCAATTTAGCAAATGCCCGGGGTGGCGTTCGGGTTGATTTTTTATCAAGACATAATTATGGCGATTTGGAAAGTAAAATATTACCTAGTATGAAAGCATTTATTGATAATGCCAAAAAACATAATGGCGAGTTGGTTGAAAATTCACAGTTTTTGATAACAGAGTATGGTCCAACAGCTTCTCCAAAAGCCTGGTTAAATACACGTTATGTCGCTGCTTGGTTGGTAAAACTTGTAGACGGTATTTTTTACCTGGGTGACCGAGAAGGCAGTGATTACGTACCCGACATGATGTTTTTTTGGACAAAGCCTATTCCCCCTAATTTCAGTGATCATTTTGGAATTGTTACAGCCTTCGGCCATCCCAAACATCCATCGCCTAATTCTATTGTTAAACGGCCGGTGTTTAATGCATTTGACGCTCTTTCCAGATTGGGATCCGTCAGGATTGAAGTGAAAGGAACGGAATTTGGGGATCCGATTCATGCTATTGCAGCCAAAAGTGGATCCAACGCAGTTCAGGTTCTTATTTATCACCTGGACGAAGGGGATAAGAAAAATAAAAATAACAAATTTTTTCCTGTTTCCATAAGCATTAATAATTTGCCATTCTCGAATTTTGAATCAAATCTTTATTTGATTGATAAGTCCCATAGTAACGGCTATTCGGTATGGCAAGAACTGGGTTCGCCAAAACGGCCAAATAAAAATCAACTGGAACAACTACAACAGAGAGATGATCTTGAGTTGGTTGAATCGGAAGTTGTGAAAATTGAAGCGAAGAAAACCTATGTTAAGGAAGTAAATTTACAGAATAACAGTGTGGCGCTCCTGATCCTGAAGGCCGGTAACGGAAAACAGTAAGCCTGAAAAAAGCCAGATGAAAATATTAATGGTTGACAAATATTATTTTATTAAGGGTGGTGCGGAGCGGTATTTCTTTGAACTTAAAAATGTATTAGAATCCAATGGTCACGAAGTGATTCCATTCTCTATGCAGCACCCTAATAATTTTAAAACGCCGTATGAATCTGATTTTGTCAGTAATATTGAGTTTAACGGTTTATCCAAAGTTCAGAAACTGAAACAAGTGAGAAAGATTTTTGGAAGAATCGTTTATTCATATGAAGCTAAAAATGCAATTGCTAAAATTATTGATAAAGTGAAACCGGATGTTGCCCATCTACATATGATTGATCACCAATTATCGCCTTCAATACTGCATGCTTTGCGGGATTATAACATTCCCATAATTCAAACTTGCCATCAATATAAACTGGTCTGTCCAAGTTACAGACTCTTTGTAATGCACAAGAATCAGATATGTGAAAAGTGTGTGGGAGGTGACTTTTACCATGCAGTTGTCGAGAAGTGTCATAAAGAATCACGGGCTGCAAGTTCTCTTTTAGCTTTTGAAAGCTATATTCATAAATGGATGAAGATCTATGATTTGATTGATTTGTTTCATGTGCCCAGCCAATTTTTAGGGGACAAGCTGATAGAAGGTGGTATTCCCCAGCGGAAGATATGGCATCAGTTCTATACAATTAATCTTGATGACTACCCTTATCATCCTACTGCTTCGGATTACTGTATTTACTATGGCAGACTTTCAGAAGAAAAAGGTGTAAAAAATTTACTAAAAGCGATGGTCAATACACCTGATGTGAACCTGTATATTATGGGAAATGGACCATATAGATTATTTCTTGAGGACTTTGCAAAAAGTAATCGGTTAGAGAACGTTAACTTCTGGGGTAATCAAAGTGGTGAAAAATTAGTGAATTTGGTTCAGAATTCCAAATTTGTCATTGTACCGTCGGAGTGGTATGATAATTCACCCCTGGTTATTTACGAATCATTTTCAATGGGAAAACCAGTTATAGTTAGTGCCTTAGGAGGCATGCCAGAACTGGTAGACCACGGAATTAATGGGTTGCATTTCACAGCAGGCAATGTTGATGAATTAACTGACAGAATTAAACAACTATGGTTGAATGCGGAATATTGTAACCACTTGGGGAGCAATGCACGTGCCAAAGCGGAGAAAGAATTTAGTGCGGAAGTACACTACAAAAGGATCATAGATATTTACGAGAAATTAATCAATTCGAAGAATGACAACCAAT
>JADFJB010000212.1 GCA_022566355.1 candidate division KSB1 bacterium | reverse complement strand
CTTGATCTGGTTGGTTGCGGTGTTATCGCACTTTAATTGTTTTAATTTACTACTTCCGGCTGAAATTGTCTATAGGGAAATCCTGAAAATGAAGGAAAAAAACCCTTATATTAGCATCAGTGAAACCTTTAACGAGTACCGTGAAATGGATATGTATGGCTTATTATTAAGTTAATTAATGATTGGAACAACCCTTTCATTCTAAATAAATTGCAATCCAATAAGCACAAATACCCCTCCGGAAAAAGCACAGATGAAATTGACAATATCATTCGTCAGCCATTTTAATCCTCGGGAATATTTAGCCTCTTTTCCATTGCAATTGCTAATACGCCGTCGGTTTCGAAATTATTGTTGAATGACCAACGCCCAACTCAACTCTGGTAATGAATGTCCGGCCCGGACGAACGGATACGAATGCCTTTGGCTATCCCATTCTACTAATTTTTTCCGCGATACAAGAACATGAGTCGCGGTTCGGTTAGCGGTTTGTTCCCCAATCGCCGAGTCTTGTAAAAATCCAGTGCGTTAATGAAATTGCCAATCAAAGTTCGCCGTGTCATCTTATCCAAATCGAATATCATCACAGCAGGCGCGGTTTTATCAAATTCACCCGAGAGATCCCACAGTGTACCAACTGTAACCAACAATGCGTCGGTGAGCCATGCTATGCCGACAGTCTCCGGGCCAGACATGCCGGAAAAAAGAAGACGAAAAGATGTATTCGTGTTGAAATTATATAGTTTCAAAGCGCCAGTATCGCCGTAACCAAGCTCATAATAGCCGTTCTTTTTATAAACTGTTGCTCCAGGTCTCGTGTTGACTGCGCGCAAACCGTCTGGTGAGAAGAGCATGAGTGCAAGCTGATTTCTGCTTCGAATTTTCTCAATAGATATTGATTCTTTATAATGTTCAGTAAGTTCTTTCTCGTCTTTAATTTGGAAGGACGTCAGGTCAAATTCAGGTAAGCGTTTCTTCCAGTCTTGCTGCCAAAGTAGAAAAGCACTTTGTTCGGAAAGAAATCGTAGAATAGTCGAATCAGACGTGCTTACTTCCTGGCTGAAGGCAATTTTAGAACTTTGCAGGAAAAGGATCTGACCGGTACTTTTGTTCTTTAGCTTTGGCAAGACACCAAGGATCTCTGATTCTTGCTTAAGAATTTCTTCAGTTTTAAGAATATTGGCGTTAGTATTAAGTAAGAGCACCTCATCTTTATCAGACCAATTTACTTCTTTCGTTGTCTTAAATTGGCCTTTCCATAGAGCATCATAATTTTCATTTAATTTTGAGAGTGCCCGAATTTTTGCGGAGGATTCGGCTTCTGCTTTAAACTCAACCAAGATTTCTTCAGCTACTGGCTCAAATTCAATTCTTTCACCATTAAAAGAATAATACCAGTAAGGATTTTCTATATCCGTTGTCTTAACTTGAGCGAAACCGGTACTACTAAACAAAATCAAAAATGTAGCGCAAATGTAATTGATCTCAGTTTTCATTTTAGTTACTCCTTTCAATTAATCTTATGATGAGAAATTAAGGATTCTTGGGTGGCGGTGGTGGAATTGTTTCCGTGTCAAGACCCCCCTCTATGGTTAGATAAAAGGGTAAGCTAAGCCATTGCACATTTTTATTGCCGGCAAAACCTTCTATATCTTGCCATTTCACTATCCCGGTAAATGCCAAAGAATTACCAACGTCTTTGATGGCACCAAGAAGCCGCACACGATTTTCAAGCAGTAGTTGATGAGCCTCATCTAAATTTATTTTATCTAATTTAACCTCGACTTTAATTGAATCTTGGACCAAAGGGATCCCACCCCGCTTAGCCAGCTCTTTCAAAACACTCATCGGAGCTGTTTTCCAAGTCCAATATAATCGCCGCAAATTCCCATTTAATTTTTTTATGTAAGGAGCGGTTTTTCTAACATTTTTAAATTTCCCAGGTGTTGGGTTTAGCCCACGTGGTAATGAATAACCACCATTCACATGTAAAGGAAAGGCTGAATAAACCTCTTGTTTATCTGAGATGGATTGAATGATGTCAAACAGTCCTGCATGTTTGGCAATATTGATATATGCCAAACGCATGACATAATAGGGGAAAAAGTGATTTTCAATCCAACTGTCCGGGATGGATAAATTGTAATCATGCAAAAGCGTCATTGCGCTATCATGAGGGACGTCTAAATAAAAAATTACTCCAAATGTTGTTGGTCTTAGATAGAGAGGCTCACTAGAATTTTCATGTTTCAATGCCGGTAATATACCGTTTATCTCATTAGGATATTTCTTAATAATCTGGTGTCGGATGGATGAGCTTTTGCCCTTTGTAATGCCAAGAACAAGCGTCGATTTGTCGATAGATTGAATGGCCAGGCTTTTTCTGGGCCGAATAGGAAGTAATCTCAAATTAAAATCGTCCAATACTTCCTGTTTTCGATCATTCGACACCCCATTAGAAAACTCAATTACCAATAACGAATCTATTGATTCAAACACAATTTTATTGCCTTCTAGAATGTTAATGGAAAATTTCGAGTCTTTTTTCTCCTCCGATTTCATATTTACTTTTTTGTTGCAGCCGCCTAAAATTATCACCCCTGTTAATAAGAGAATTGACCTAATTGAAAGGAATTCTTTAAGAAATCTAGTCATTAAAAAGTTCCACTGAACTTGTAGTTTCATTTTTCCTTCCTTGATCTGGTTGGTTGCGGTGTTATCGCACTTTAATTGTTTTAATTTACTACTTCCGGCTGAAATTGTCTATAGGGAAATCCTGAAAATGAAGGAAAAAAACCCTTATATTAGCATCAGTGAAACC
>JADFJB010000211.1 GCA_022566355.1 candidate division KSB1 bacterium | reverse complement strand
ATCCAAGCCATACTTCTTGTAAAGTCCCTGGTCCACGGCGATAACGAACGGAAGTTTACTAACAGATCGTGCACCCATTTGCACGAGAAGTGGAATTAGGTTGCTCTCATCAGTTCGGACAGGTGGCGGTTTGATCAAGGTTAGAGCGAGTACATACGCTTCAGTAATCTGGCGATGCGGGAAAAGCTTGTAATGCCCAACGGTGACGCCGTAAACAAATGCCACGAGTACTGCCATCAACCCTACCAGGCCTACCAGGATTCCGCGTTTGCTCGTCACTATGCCTCCCCTAATCTAACTTGAACTTTTACAGAATAATTTCTCCTGTGGAATGTCATTATTACCTCCATGTTTTTGTAAGCTTGACATGCCATTTCGATCTGGTCGGAAGCGACCGCGGCAGACTGAAATAGTTTATCAGGACCTAATTATTTAAGTTAACTGGACAATGTGATATCAAATAAAATTATTAAAAGTTTATCTGTCATTTTAATACAATATTTGACTGCGAATGTCAAGATATTTCTTTGGATCATTTATATATTTTTCCTGAAGCTTCAATAAATTTACATAGTTTCAAATGTGGTCGGATAATATTTTTTTGTGCATACGAGTCTCAGAATTGAAGTTTTTATAAAAATTAGGATTTATTTGACTTGAGCATTAACTGCTGCCGAAGTAACGAATCTTTTGATTTTCACTTTTTACTTAATCAACAGCATTTTCCTAGAAAGACTTTGGATTTATTTGACTTGAGAGTTAAAATTATACAAATGTCAGAATCCTTTGATTTTCATAGACAACACTCCCACACCCTACAAATGTTAACCGCTCTCTACAGGATCACCATATTTTTTTTGTAAATGTATAATTTCACTTTTAAGCTCTGCTATTATATCCGCAAATCCGGGTTCGCCATATAAATTGTTCAACTCTTTTGGATCATTTTCCAGATCGTATAACTCCCAGGCGTCGATGTCATCATAAAAACGGATCAATTTGAATTTCTTGGTTCGTATCCCATAATGTTTCTTTACCATGTGTGATGCCGGAAATTCGTAATAATGGTAATAAATTGCAGTGCGCCAATGTTCAATTGTTTGTTCTTGTAGGTTTTTACGCAACGATTCTCCTTGCATATCACCGGGTATTTCGCCGCCGGCAAAATCCAGGAAAGTCGGTGCAAAATCCAGATTCAACACCAAATCTTCATTAACCGAACCTGGTGCTATTTCTTTTGGATAGCGCACCAGAAACGGCATTCCCAACGATTCTTCATACATGAAGCGCTTATCGTACCAGCCATGATCGCCCAGGAAAAATCCTTGATCGGAAGTATACACAACGATACTGTTTTCCGCAAGACCGGTTGCATCCAGGTGATTTAACAAGCGGCCAATATTATCATCCACAGATGCGATTGTACGCAAATAATCTTTGATATAGCGCTGATATTTCCAGCCCACCAACTCTTTACCACTCAGATTTAATGCACGGAATTTCTTATTCTTTGGCTCGTAAGCCTGGTCCCATGCCTTACGCTGTTCGTCGGTCATGCGTCTTCTGGCATTTTGCCACAATTGCTTAATTTGTTCGTTATCATGTTTGGGATCGTTTAGTTTTAAATCCCAGTCCTCAAAAAAGTGGTGGTCGATGGTCATCTCCTGCTCTTTGGCAGCTCGACTTCTTGATTTGTAATCGTCAAAGAGAGTTGTTGGCTGCGGAATTTCCGTATTGTCATACAGGGTCAGATGTTTAGGTCCCGGCATCCAATTTCGATGCGGCGCTTTGTGGTGGTACATCAAAAAGAAAGGCACAGCTTTATTGCGATTTTCGAGCCACTGAATCGTAAAATCTGTGATCAGGTCGGTCACATAACCTTCATGCTGGCTTCTCTCCCCCATTTCGATGAAATCAGGATTATAGTAATTACCCTGGCCGGGCAGTATATTCCAATAATCGAAACCGGTTGGATCGCTTCTTAAATGCCATTTTCCGATCATTGCGGTTTGGTAGCCGGCTTTCTGCAGCAACTTTGGCAATGTCTGCTGGCTGCCGTCAAAGACGGTTCGGTTATCCAAAACGCCATTGAGATGGCTGTACTTGCCGGTAAGGATGACAGCGCGGCTGGGCGCACAGATTGCGTTGGTGCAAAAACAATTGTTGAAGCGCATTCCTTCATTAGCAAGACGATCGATATTGGGCGTTTGATTGATCACACTGCCATAACAGCTGATGGCATGAGACGCGTGGTCGTCTGTCATCATAAAAATGATATTGGGCCGGATCGTTGATTGAGTCTTGCTTGACAAGATGCCGGGAAATGCCAATGCAGTTGTGCCCAATCCCATTGTTTTGAGAAAATCACGTCGCTTGAAAATATTTTTAAACATAGTTCTGTTTTTTATGTTGAATTGGAATTTGTTTAAACCTGAACAATTGTAAAGAAATTGATGAGAGGGTTATTAATAATCAAGAAAATTATGAATAAAAATCCCAAACGCATTGATTGACTAGGCAATTTCGGCTAATTTTTTCGCTAAAAAGGCAGTTTCTATTTTATTTTTGGTGAGATCTTTTGCCTGATTAATCGGATGAGCCATATTTCATATTTAATCAATTCAGTTAAAAGACGAACGGGTTATAAAATGGGGACAATAATTTTTGAATACTAAAAAAGATCATCATAATATTCCGTACTTATTCTTGCCACAGACTAACACAGTCTAAAACATAAAATATTATGTCAGGATGATGAATATTACAAAATGATATGTATCCTTTTTATGTATCCGTCAGCCGAAGGATATGTTCAAATAAGGGAGCTTCATTTCTACAATAATTAAACATCTATGATGTTTTTAGTTATGCGAGATCTTATTAATCCATCTTAAACAAGGATAACTCAAATCTGTGGATAGCTCATTCTTTATGACTTAAG
>JADFJB010000210.1 GCA_022566355.1 candidate division KSB1 bacterium | reverse complement strand
CTAGGCTGAATATATGGATGATATTATAATTAAAAAAAGTGAACGTTAAAGCAGGCTGTAGGAGCAGTTGGTGAAGAATTTACAGTCGAACAATTCGACCAAAGTTCCAGAAAATTCGAGGGTCATAATATGGCCACAATTTCGGGCACATATTCAGATAAAACCAGGGAATTTCCGTCGGGTTCGTATAGAGCAGACTTGGCCCAACCCCTGGCTAATCTCATTTTTTACTTGCTGGAACCGGAATCCGAGATGGTCTGGTGGCCTGGAATTATTTTTGATGAATACTTAAATACTTAATAATAATGCTTAAGCCCCTTTTAGGGCTGAGTGGCGCTTCCGTCATATCTGAAGATGTTAGAAGGTCATTGGAAATAACCGAAACCGGTGTGTGGTATACGCTTATGATTATTGGCTGTCTGCTTGCTTATGATTTTTATAAACATAGTCGTGTTCTGAGCAAGATGAGAAAATTTCAATGAACAATGAAATAAACAGCAATTTAGTAACTGATGTCACCCCTAAGACCTGAAATTTAGTATTTGATAATTTGATTTTGTTATTTATTTGATTTTTGGTTTTTGGGATTTGGTTTTTGCTTCCCAGCAGCCAGTATCGGTTTCAAAAACAAGCATACTTCATCTATACTTGGCATGGCTGATTTTTATTCAACTTCAATTTTTAATTGACATCTGAGTTTCTAACCAGTACCATTTTGAACGCAATCAAAGTGATCCTGGTCCATAATCATCCTTCCGAAAAGTTAAAACCCTCGGAGGAAGATAAAGATGTGACGGATCGACTCATCCGGGTCGAAGTGGTGACCATTTGATCATTACCTCAAATCCTTCCTCAGTTTTAGGAATATCGGCTTATTTGAGGAATTAAAACAAAGCATGAAATGGATACGCGCCGCGTATCCGCATGCAGGAAATCTTTGTGTGAATTCCCATTTGCGGGCGACTCGGCCTGGGAGACCGGAAAAGGAGAAAGAAGAATGAAACTAGTAGCTTCAGGAATCGACAATATTGTCACTTACTTTAAAAAGGAAGGGGAACTCAAGATCGAGCATGCCAGCAAAAAAAGCGACGCGCGGTACAAGAAAGGGATGGGGTACCTCAAAGACACTATTACCATCGGACTATTGGACGAAATTGAGGAGTTAAACGGTAGAACCGGGTCGAAAAGTGCCGCCAAGCAAAAAGGCCATCTTGCTCACGAATTGGTTGGCGGCTTTCTGCATTTTCGTTTTAAGGGCTCTAATGAGTATATATATGCTGCTGGTGATAAGGGATACGACGCCCAGTTTGGTGACGGCACAGAAGGTAGCCTTAAGGTAAGTGGGTCTCATAATCTTGGATTGGCCGTTGAGCTCATGGTAATTGCCAGTATAAGCCCTGGTGAGTTGACAACGGAATTTGTCAACTTCCGTGCGGGCAAAAGACATGTCCCCTTTGGCTATGGCAAAAAACTAGCGGGTACAGAAGAAATAGGCATGTTAGCGGATGCAGGAAAAGTTGCGACCGGAACGGGTCCAAAAAAGAAAAAAATGATCCCGTATCAAAATTTGATCGAAGAGATCGCACAGTTCATTCTAGACGCGAACGCTGGAAAGAAAAATAGGGTGAGATACATTTTCAAGAAAATCACGTTCGAAGAGGGAGTATTTGATAAGCAAAAAAAACTCGAGATCTCGGGAAGGATGACGGGCGGGCCAAGGGGTATTGCCACAGGCACATTCACAATCAGATACTATGATTGAATCCCATGTTTGTAAATTGATTAATTTGAATTTGTTATTTATTTGATTTTTGGTTTTTGGGATTTGCATTCCAGCATCCGATATCCATATCCGCTTCAAAAACAAGCATGCTTCGACTCCTCCCCCATGCCTACATTTTATTCAGCATCAATTTTTAATTGACATCTGAATAGTTAACAGGTACTTTGAATAATCGTAAACTTTGGACAGGTTTGAACTCTTGTTTTATTGCGGTTTAAAGTAAAAAGGGATCTATCGATGAGCAGCGATTTACCTGGTGAACTTCGAGAATATATAAGAAGCCAAAATAAAGAACTTGCTGACCGGGCTGATAACTTTTGGAGAATTGCCGAACCAATTATGGATAGGCAAAGTAGCCCCAATAGTAACGAAAACGGCTATCCGCATATCGCAATGGTTGAGCATAATGCATGGCGTTTAATTAAAGGAGCTGACAAAGTTGCTGATTTCGATCCCTATGAATTATTCATTCTTTCTTGCGCAGTTTGCAGTCACGATTTTGATAAGGGACTATTTGATAAACTCCTAATTGATTTAGAGCATGGCAAAGGTTCCGGAGATTTTTTAATTAACCACCATAAAGAGTTGCAGAAAAGTTTTCCTGAGGCTGTAGCCATAAAAAAAATAATCGGGCTTCATGATCTTCCTGACGGAAGATTTCAGGAAGAGCTAAAAAATATAGAGAAATCATTTCCCCTGAGTAAAGGTCC
Organism: candidate division KSB1 bacterium; assembly: GCA_022566355.1. NCBI lineage: Bacteria > Pseudomonadati > Candidatus Zhuqueibacterota bacterium. Next base: position 595 of record JADFJB010000210.1, on the reverse strand, counting down.
GGTAAAATTACAGATGCTTGCTGTAATTTTGAAAACAGCAGATATTTTACATACTGATAACTCCCGTATCGCTTCAATCGGCATAGATACTTCAAGTATGAACCAAAAAGAAAAAAACAAACACCTTGCGAGAGAATCAATTTCAGGTTGGGAGGTTGATGGTTCCCGAATAATTATTAACGCAGTTCCCGAAACAAATGACCATCGCAGTGCACTTGAGGGATGTATGAATTACATAAAAGAAAATGAATGGCCGGCAGTAGCTGAGAAATTACAGGATTATGGTTTTCCGCATGATCTCGAATTTAAAATTGATACGTCCATTTGCGGGGAACCTGCTGAACCTAATGAAAAAGCTTTAGATAAACCAGGGCATGTGGGTGATAAATATAGCCAGGACAATTATGTTTTTAATATTCCGTATAGAGAGAAAGGAGAAGGTGTTGTTGGCAGAGAAGATGCCTTACAACAGCTCCATACACAATTGACGGAATCCCGGGGTACTGCAATTGGACAAACCGCATCCTTCCATGGTATGGTTGGCCTCGGGAAAACCCAGTTGGCTGTTGAATCTGCGTATCGGTTTAAAGATGAT
>JADFJB010000209.1 GCA_022566355.1 candidate division KSB1 bacterium | reverse complement strand
GGGATGCTGCAATGTGTCGTTCCCGAATGCTTTCAGGTTGTCCGAAAACCCCAAAACTGTCACCCCAGAGTGCTTTTATCGGGGGTCTATGGGCCTGTATAACAAGATTCCCGATAGGAGCATTCGGGAATGACAGTTTTATGAAGTTAACTGATTAATTAAAACAAAATGCCCAGAACAGCCCAACTCGCACAGGTGGGAAAACGAAAGATCGAGCTTTCTAATTTAGAGAAGGTTCTCTATCCCGATGACCAGATCATCAAAGCGGAGATCATCCAATATTATCTAAAAGCGGGTCCGACGATATTGAGCCATGTAAAGGGCCGGGCTTTATCCCTCATTCGATACCCCAATGGAATTGATGGTGAACAGTTCTTCCAGAAAAATCGACCGGATTGGTCGCCGGATTGGATCGAATATGTAACATTGGGCAAAGAAAAGAAGAACTATATCCTGGCTACAGAGGAAGCTTCATTGGTGTGGCTGGCAAATCTTGCCTGCCTGGAAATGCATCAAATGCATTCACGCAGTCCACACTTTGATAACCCGGATTATATTGTTTTCGATCTGGATCCGCCTGATGGCTATCCGTTTACGGGTGTTGTCGAAATAGGGCTGAATTTGAAGGAGCACATTGAAAATTTTGGCTACCATCCATTCGTAAAAACCACCGGGCGAAAGGGACTGCACATTGTAATACCCATAGAAACCAAATGGACCTTTAACCAGGCTTTCGAAGCTGCATCGGCAGTGGCAAAGCCTTTTGTGGATAAGTATAAACAAACCACTACATTGCATATCAAGAAGGATGCCCGTAAAGGCAAGGTGTTGGTGGATATCTATAGAAATCGCGGTTCGCAAACAATTGTTTCTCCCTATAGCCTGCGAGGTTTGCCGATGGCGCCGGTCTCCATGCCGCTGCGTTGGGAAGATTTGGCCGATGTTACCGATTTGAAAGTATTCAATATCCACACGGTGCCAGATTTGATTATAAGCGAGGGAGATGCCTGGGATGGAATCAGGGCGTATGCAACCAATCTTCATACCCAGCGCAAGCCGATAAAACAAGTCAAACAATTGAAGCCATCGCGAAGTTACAAAACTCCTGAAACTCTAAAAGGCTATGAGAAAAAAAGGGAGTTCGAAAAAACCTCCGAGCCCAAAGCCGAAGAGATCGGCGGAGACGGTAACGCTTTTGTCGTCCATAGACACCATGCATCACGACTTCATTATGATTTACGTTTGGAGCATGAAGGGACTTTAAGATCGTGGGCAGTTCCCCGCGGACTTCCTCCCAGACCAGGAATCAAACGGATGGCCATTTCCGTCGAAGATCATCCTTTAAAATATTTGAATTTCGAAGGAGAAATCCCAAAGGGCCAGTATGGCGGCGGCATGATGTGGATTTTTGCCCAGGGAAAATATGAAATCACCAAACAAAAAAAAGATGGCTTTTATTTTCGTCTGAACAGCAAAGCAGTCAACGGCGAGTACAGGATTTATCAAACACGGGGTAACGAATGGCTTTTTGAGCGTGTGGACAATCCGCAAATCGACTGGCTTCATGATCAAATAGATTTCATGCTTTCCTCCAGCCAAAGTAAACCGCCGCAATCGGATGATTATATTTATGAGGTCAAATGGGATGGGATTCGAGCGATGATTTCTATCGATGAAGGTGAAATAAGAATCCGTAGCAGGAACCAGCGAGATATTACAAACCAATTTCCTGAATTGCTGGCATTGGAACAATCCTTTCGTGTTAATGCAGGTTTGTTTGACGGTGAAATTGTTTGCCTCGATGAAGCGGGTAAACCGGACTTTAAGAAAACTGTGAACAGGTTGCATCACAACAGCGCGGGCGCAATCGAAAGAGCGCGGGCAAAAAATCCCGTGGTTTGTTATGTTTTCGATTGCCTGTATCTTGATGGCAGGTCATTGGTGAATGAGCCCCTGATGTTGCGTCGGGAATGGTTGGTGGACTCAATTAAACGGGATAGCCCGTACCGGGTGAGTGAGGCAATGGATGAAGGTGTGGAATTATTTAAGGCCACACAAGCTATGGGTCTCGAAGGCATCATGGCAAAGGAACGTGAAAGCAAATACTTGCCTGGAAAACGCAGCACAACCTGGATAAAGATAAAGGTGCGGCAAACCATCGATTGTGTAATTCTGGGTTATACCAAAGGAAAAGGCGATCGGGAGCCCTATTTTGGCGCCCTCCACATTGGCACGAAAAATGGCGCCGGATTTGACTACCTGGGAAAAGTGGGTAGCGGATTTGATACCCGGTTATTAAAGAGTATTTATTCCGAACTCAAAAGGTTGAAAGTAACAAAAAGGCAGATCAAGGAAAAACCATTGGGTGATGCCGAATCCATCTGGCTGGAACCGACTTTGGTTTGTGAAATACAATACGCATCCAAAACCAGTAATGGAACCCTGAGAGAACCGGTTTTTGTTCGCCTGCGGCCGGATTTAATGAAATAAACGGACTTACTATTCTTACAATAAATCAAGACAAATCCTTACAGATCAAATAGTTAAACTATGGTAGATACATTAACTTGATCAAAGTATCAGAGAGTGAACTAAATAATTTGAATTTCAAGAATTATATAACTACCTTCCTGATCTAACTATTGAAAATTCAAGGAATTATCGAATATTATTTTGTAACCTGATCTATTCATTGACCTTATCATTGTCATCCGGAGGGATCTATTTTGTAACTAATTTATATTTACGATTTACTACTTCCTTTTTTTGGAAATAGATTCTTCCTGAATGACATTCAATTAGGAAACTTTAAGCTTAAAACTATAATTCATGAATTATTCAAGCTAATAAAAAAATTATTTTCAACAAATAAATGAGGTAACCCATGAGAGCTATGTGGAAAGGCCATATCCGGTTTTCGCTGGTAACCATACCGGTTCGGATTTATAATGCCATCGAATCACAGCAAACCGTACGTTTCAATCAACTTCACAAAGATTGTAATGGCCGAATCAAGTATGAAAAAAAATGTAAAAAATGCGAACAGGTTGCGAAACCCGAGGATATTGTCAAAGGCTACGAGTACGAACCGGACCAATATGTTATCGTCGAACCGAGTGATTTTGATAATTTGAAATTGAAAAGTACAAAAGTAATCGACATTGAGGGATTTTTTGATGC
>JADFJB010000208.1 GCA_022566355.1 candidate division KSB1 bacterium | reverse complement strand
TAACTTTCGATGAACTATTTGAAAGAGCTTTTCATATTGTTTTTTCAGAAAAATTACCAGAAAACTGGTATAATATTAATCCAGAAGATTTTAAAATGAATATTTTAAAAGTTGGTTAAAATCAGCGTGATATATATCTGACATGACATTAACCAAAACAAAAGGCCAGTTGATAACAAAGGCTATACCCAATAAGGGTTTTAGTGGAAAATTGAAAGTGAAATACAAGAAATGAACATTAAAACAAACTGAAACAGAAGTGCTATAAAATCCCTTACTGGGCATAGCCAAACCGCAATATGAACCATAATAAAATCCGGTTATCATTAACAAATTAAAATAAAACAACCTAACTCAATTGAGGAGTATAAGATGGTAACACAAAAAACATATAGCCTTATGAAAAATGGAATCTTCTTTTTAATACTTTTTGCACTGGCTTGCGAGCAACGACCAAAGACAGTCATTCCTGCCTGGGTACCTTACGATGAATCTGAAGAATTGGCCAAAAATGCAGATCATGAATCCCGAAAAATGCAATACAAACTTATTCAATCAAGAATCCTGGATAAAAATGAAATATGGAAAAATGTATCTGATCAAATAACCTATTTTTCAGAAGAAGATTATCAAACACTAAAGCCTCTAATCTTCGAACAAGACATTCCGACCATCCAGTCGCATGTCCAATCTGGTGATCTTACTTATGGAAAACTCACGCAATGGTATCTCTACAGAATCGTAAAATATGAAAATGACAAAGACAAATCACTAAACGCAATCATTGACATTAACCCCGATGCCGTTAAGGAAGCTCGGAAAAGAGACAAAAACAGATCGGCTATGGATCATCCGATCTACGGCATGCCCATCCTCCTAAAGGACAATATTAATATGGCAGGTTTGCCGACCACGGCCGGGACACATGCCCTAAGAAATAATAGAACATCAAATGCATTTATTGTAGATAGAATAAAGGAAAAAGGAGGTATAATTCTAGGAAAAACGAACCTCAGTGAATGGGCCAATTTTCTCTGTCGCGGTTGCCCTAATGGCTACAGTGCTGTGGGCGGCCAAACGCTAAATGCCTATGGCCGTAAAATTATTGATACAGGCGGCTCAAGTTCCGGCAGTGGCGTCGCCATGGCAGCCAATTATGCCGCCGCGGCAGTAGGCACTGAAACTTCAGGATCAATCCTTTCGCCTTCAAGTAAAAGCTCTCTTGTCGGACTCAAACCAACCGTTGGTTTATTAAGTCGGGGTGGCATTGTTCCTATATCCAGCACTTTGGATACACCTGGTCCCATGACAAGAAATGTGATCGATAATGCCATTCTGCTTTCTGCCATGAGTGGTGAAGACAGCGCCGATCCGGCAACTAAAAACAATCCTAAGAATAAAAAATACTGGCAAGATTTAAGATCCGGAACCCTGAATGGATACCGGTTTGGGGTTAACAAAAGCTTATTGAAGGATTCAATTTATACGCAGACCATAGAAAAAATAGTGTCGTTTGGCGGCATTGCCGTAGAATTTGAACCGGCAAAATTAAATTTTGAAGGGTTCGGCACTCTACTAAGCGCTGATATGAAAATTGATCTGCCAAATTATTTTAGCGAATATGCAGCTGAGGAAGTGACATTCCGTTCCGTTGCCGACATTGTGGCTTATAATGAGCAAGATACTTTAATAAGAATTCCCTATGGACAAGCACGTTTTGAAGGAATCCTGGCAGTAGATATGAGCCCGGAAGACTTGGTTGAATTAAAAATACGACTTCATGAAGAGGGAGTAAGGTTTTTTGAAGAACCTATGGTAAAACATCGATTGGACGCTATCTTGTCCATCAATAACCGGAATGCTGGCTATGCTGCCGCTGCTAAATACCCATGCCTAACAGTGCCGATGGGTTACAAGGAAAATGGCGAACCAAGTGGTCTTACATTTATAGCCAGACCGTTTGAGGAAGATAAACTTTTGAAAATGGGTTTTGCTTTTGAGCAAGCAACGAAGATGAGAAAATTTCCTAAAGAATATGAATAGAAGAGTATTTAGACAGCACGGAACATTCTATCGGCATTCGTGCCGGTTATGCCATGGCCAATAAACATTTATGATATTTAGATTGATTATTTTCAATTGCCTAAGTAACATGAATTATTGTTTTTATTGGACAATATATTGTCCGGTTAACGTAAATAATTAGGTTTGATAAACTATGTTATATCGAATAGTATTATTTAATGTAATTAGATGGTATTATGAATCCAATTGAAGATAACCTCGACATTCTGCCGGAGCATCTTTACAAATATAAACCCTTCGATGAATTTGGTTATGGTGTTTCTTTAGCTGTGAGTGGAGAAGCATATTTTTCAAGTGCCAAGGCGCTAAATGACTTGTTTGAATGTCATTTTAATCCCGTTTCAAAATTGGAAAATTTGAAAGGGGCTGAACTGGTCCAATACATTGAACTTAAAACCAAACAGCATTTTCCCGACGCAGACCAAACTACTATTCAGGAGATGGTAGAACTCGCTAAGAAAAGGAGTGCTTTGATTAAAGCAAAAGACCCGTCAATATATGATGATGTGATTCATGTTCAGCATGAAAATGTAGGTATACTTTCGCTCACAAAGGAATACGCGTCTATGCCAATGTGGGCACACTATGCGGCTGGCCATTCCGGATTATGTATTGGCTTGCGGACTAAGCATATCGGACTTCATCAGACTGAGCTCTGCAAGTCATCCCGATTGATGATGCTTCACGAAATCAATTATAGCTCAGAAATTCCTGTTATGACCGTTGACATTGGGATTAACAAAATGACAGAGGAGGAGCGCCAAGAAATGAAAGAAACATTCTATACAAAACCTCTGGATTGGGAATATGAAAATGAACTTCGATTAATCTTTATGGGTCATGTTGGTCGTACCTATACATTTGGTGCTGATGCCGTTGGAGAGGTGATAGTCGGTGCTTTAGCAAACGATGCGAATGTTGAAGCATTATTGAATGAGTTACGATTACATGAATCAACAGCTGTGGTTAAGCGGGCTAACCGATCAAATATTACCTATGGACTCTCGTTTGAAGAAATCAACTTATGAAGGAATTAATTCGGCATAACAACGGTATGAACGGGCGACCTCCCCTGAGGGGTTTCGCCCTCATGTTCGGCGCCAAATGCCGGGGCCACTATACCTTTTAAAAGTTTAGCAATGTGATAAGGTTATTTAAATATGTGGAAGAAAAATCCAGAAATAATTTTACTTTCTAGTAAAATACTAGAATTCTATCATACAGGAACTGAATTATTTAAAAATGAATTCAAAGAATTATCTAATAATAATTCAAAAGAATATCATTTGAAGCGGTTTCAAGTTTTAAGCGAATTCACATATTTTATCCTTCACATTATAAACAGAATTGCATTTTCAAAATTAGGTCAGAAAAAAAGAATAAAATTTCAAAACTTTCTTTTACCCGTTGTATCTCAAATGATGATAGAGATCTATTTTGATAATTGGCCAAAAAAATATAAAGACGGAATAAAGAATGATTTTATTGATAATATAAACAATGCTGAAATAGATTATTCGAAATGTAAGACAATTTTAAACGACACTTTAACTAAACACAATCCAAATAGTTAGAGTGCTGGTGTTGGTTTAATAAATCAACTTTGCTTTAATTTAGGTGAGA
>JADFJB010000207.1 GCA_022566355.1 candidate division KSB1 bacterium | reverse complement strand
AAAGTTAAGCTTTTATCGGTGGATTCCAAAAACTCCTCCACCCAACCCATGACCTTGGGATGCAGAAAAAGGTCCGTCCATTCCATGTATTCATTGCCACCCAGAAGCCAGTTTTCTTTGAATTTGGTGGGAACCTTTTGGATTTCTCGCAAAATAAACTGCCAGTGTTCTTGCGTGGTCAGGGGGGGTTCCACGGTGGGGCGATAACTGTGGTCCTTTTCATAACAAAAGGTACACTTCACTGGGCAGGTTTTACCCAGACTGACGGGAATCTTCCCCTCATTGATCTCCTTCCTGAACACATCATACAATACGGCTTGATCCAAAACAGTCACCCCCCATGCTAGAAATTTTAATCCCAGGAATCAAAGGCCTCGGAAAGAGATTTGTCCACGGGTACGAGATCTCTATCCTCCTCGCTCAACTCGTGGATCAATTCGTTGAGATGCACTGCCGTGCACCCCATATAGGCCAAGCTTTCCTGCGCCAGTTTCACCGACATGACCCTCAATTTCTTACTCAACTCGCCAAGATGATTCTCATCGGCGCAATTGACCAAGGCGCCTTTCTTAAAGGCTTCAATGGCCTCCTTGAATTTTTTTTCTTTTTGAAAATCCACCCCGGCCTTAAAGGTGTCCTGAACCTCCCGCACCTGCTCTACGGTGACTGGTTGTCTTGCCATAATTTCTTCCCTGAATATCAAATAAAGAAATAGTGTTTATTTCAAAATTAGCAGCATTAATATTTATTTTGTCGCTTGTTGGGTTTGGATACACTGAAAAGGTAAAAGAATTAACCTTGTCTTCAACAGAAAGTAATTCACTAAATCCAAATATCATAACACCTCCACCAGACCTATCATTAATATAAATGTTGCCTGTTACAGGTGATGGATAAATTCCAAACGCCCCTGTAAATCCTTCACCATTTGTATTACTGGTATCGTACTCGTCTATTAAAACCAGATTGGAAGGATCGGTTATATCAAATACCCGAAATCCGGCTGAATAATGAGCAGAATAAGCATAATTGCCAATTACATAAAGATTATGTGGCGTTGAATTAGGGTCGGCAGTCTCATTAACTCTTACTGGATTTGCAATATCCGAAATATCCCAAACACTAATATCGGCTTGAGGATGATTGCCAAGTTCATCATTGATATAGAGGTAATTACCATCTGATGAAATATCCCCCTGATGATGATATGAAATAGTAGGATCTGTTATCGATGAAAGTAATATAGGTGCTGATGGATCAGTAACGTCATATAAATTTGTTGCCGATCCTCCATGACAATCAATCATTAAATTACCCCTTACAGTAACGTCGTGGCCTCCGTTTCCTACTTGTGCTAAAAACAAGGGAGATGTAGGATCTGGATTTAAATCATAAATTCTAACTCCTGGAGAGGAATTATACATATATCCCCTATCATCAATGAAAATATTATGTCCGGAAGGAAATGTACCTACAACCTGTGCATTAGTTGGGTCTTCGATATCTACAATAAAACCGGTACCACCACCACTCGTAGAACAATAAACATAATGGCTCCATACCTTTACATCAAAACCTGGAACAGAAGTTATAAAATCAATTTGTACTGGCGAAGTTGGATCGGTAACATCAACTATAGACATTCCGCCGTTACCTCCTACAATTGCATAAACTTTACCTGTAATTTCATCTACATATTCCCAAATATCGGTTCCGGAATTTCCCGTAGTAAGTTGCCCTTTTAAAGTAATAGTTTGTGCAAAAGTAAAAAGGGGAATTAATAAAAATAAGAATAGTACTTTTTTCATAACAATAAATATTAAGAATTAAATTTTTCTAAATATATGATATTTATTTTTTAGCTATTTTCCTCTTTACAATTCATCCTTTCGCTTTAATGATTCCATAATATACAGTTTATTCAAGAGTTTAAACAGGATTAGTAAATTACTTATTACGTTTTTACTCTTACAGATAAATAATAAGAAATTACCTGATAATTAGCTATATAGGTATTTAATTCTACATCGCAATCCTACAATATAACTTTATAATTTTTATATTAATGAGTAATTAAACGAGTATTAATTACAGTTTAACTAAAAGGTTCTTATTTGAAAATCTTTTGATTGATTTTTTTGTATTTTTATATAATATATGAGCTTAAAAAAATATTATAGTTTATTTTTATGAATGTTTTCTCCGAAATTTTAATGGTTGGCATTTTCATTTATGGCCTCGGCTTCAACCCTGCCCAGGCAAGCGACCGGAGGATGTCGGAACCTCTACCGCCGCCAAATCCTGCGGAAATGAATGCTTGGTATCCGCCTGACGAAGAGGCACTGCAACTTCGCCGGGGAAATCAGGTTTACCTGGACGAAATGTCCGCGGCCATGAAAAAACTATTCGATACTTACGCGGATATTCTGGGCGATGAAATCATTTTAGAAAATCTCATACGCAGGTTCAGCCCTGATATGGAACAACTGGAGGCTAGTTTTACCCAAAGCTTGAATGAACAAAAAATAAAAAACGAAACACTAGACAAAGAAGTTCAAACCCTCCATGCATCGTTGGGCGGACTTAAAACGGAAATAGACCGCCTGCAAAAGCTCCATAGCGAAAAGGCTTTTTACGAGGATGACTACCGCGCCGCAATTTTGCTATTCCGCGATGGAAAATATTTAAGAAGCCTCGGCAAATTCAAAAAGGTCAAAAAATCTAATTATCCTTCGTTCTTAAAGGATAACATTTTGTTTGGATTGGGCTCCAACTATTTCAAATTGAAGAAATTTCCCAAGGCTATTCGCTATTTCGAGAAAATCATCGACCACCACCCTGCGGGAGACAAGTGGCTCGCCGCCCACGCCGTATTGGGTACGATTTACGGAATACAGGGCGATTTCGATAAGGCCGTGCGCTATTTTGAAAACGCATTGAAACAAAATCCCTCAGAAGATCTGCGCAATACTCTAACCCGTTTGCTGAACCAGACCTTGGAGAAAAGCACGGATGCCCGAAGTTAACCAACCGGCCCCCAATCTGGAAGTGAGTGAATGGGTGCAAGGTGACCCAACGAATATCGACCAGGAGCGCGGCAAGGTCATTCTCATTGAAGTGATCCAAGTCAATTGTCCGGGGTGCTTCATTGCAGCTCTGCCCGAAGTCATAGAAGTTTATACGAAATATAAAGACCAACCTCTAACAGTATGGGTGCTGGCCACTGCATTTGAAGATTTTGGTCTCAACACCCTGGAAAACCTGAAAAAACTTGTCACGACAGGGGAGGTGGTCGGACAAACTCAAGCCCATCTGATGGAGCAAAATTTATTGCGGCTCGGCAAACTCCCGTACAGCCTTCCGTTTCCCGTCGCCTGGGACAAACTTGTCAAACGGGAGGGCGCAGTCGGATCCGGTGAAATAGAGCAATGGATGCGACGAGACTTTCCAAATTTTGAGAGCCTGCCGGATTCCACCCGGTCTGCAATCCGATCGGAAATTTCGAATTACCTGGCGAAAAAGAAATTCGACGCTCTCACCTTTGACAAAATGGGTCTGCGGGGGACACCTTCTACCCTCCTCATCGATAAAAAAGGAGTCCTCCGGCACAAGCTGTTTGGCTCGGGTCACGATTTGATGTCTCACGTTGAAAACTTATTGAATGAATAGACAGGAACCTCATGCTCACTCTCCAAAAATTTATTGATACCATTGATCAATTGGAAGACGCCTGGGTCCTTCTGGCGGCCTTGGAATTCCGGCTATTCACCGTTCTCGCAAAAAAAAGCCTGACAGCGCGCCGGATCGCTCAATTATCCAAAACCCAATTCGAGGGCATGCAAGCCCTTCTCAATAGTCTGGTGGCCATGCAGGCTCTACGATATAAGGCGGGGGAATATTCCAATACTTCAGAAATGCATAAATATTTTTGTGCCACCAGTCCGCATTACCTTAAGGGAACCGCCTTTTTAAAATTAGAGAAAAATGATGAATGGACACAATTGATAGGCACCATCAAAAAGGGCCGTGACCTGTCAGCCTTCGAAGGGGGCGACGATAAAAAGTTTCGTTATTTATTTACACACGCCATGCATGAGCGCAGTGTGGGTTATGCGCC
>JADFJB010000206.1 GCA_022566355.1 candidate division KSB1 bacterium | reverse complement strand
TCATGGGAACGCAGAAATTTTCAGCAGAGCGGCCGCGGCGAGCGTAAAATATACTTTATTAACCTGCCCAGTAGGGCAACCATTCGTATCTTTACGATTGCAGGCAAACTTGTTGACACCATTGAGCACGACAGCACTGTGGATGATGATTTTGGTGGGTTTGAAGGCGCTCATTCCTGGGATATGCGGACGAGAGAAGGATTGGATATCGCTTTCGGCGTCTATGTCTATCACGTAAAAGTGGATGGCGTCGGGCAAAAAATTGGGAAATTTGCGGTCATAAAATAATCCGTTGGAGGATTACAAATGTTCAAAAAGTCGTTGTTTATTGCGGTCTTAGGATTCTCTCTGCCTCAAAGCGGTCTCAATGCCCAGACGTCAAGAAGTATCACCCAGAAAAGTTTACGGTTGATCATTTCGCTTTTACAATCCCGCTGACGGATTTTGAAGGTGAGAAGAAACGACTTGAACAACTTGGATTGAACGTGTAAACGGCTGAGTTTACCTGGGTTCATTGGCGTTCTCTGTTCGTCAGGGATCCAGAGGACAATCTTGTTGAGTTAGTTTGCTATGATGATGGTGTGCGGGGGGAAGCGTGAAGGCAGGTGCAGCGATGTGCAATTACGGTGCGCCTAACCCCCGCTTCAGCCGACCGTGGGCGTGAGGTGCCGGTTTGCAGTCTCCATGCTACCTTGAAACAAAGTGCCGCCCACGGCAGTTGAGCTTAATCGTTAGGCACTGGCTATTAACAATGCCTTTGTAACAGTAATGTAAGTCAGGATTGGATGGATGTGATGATTCGTTACTTGCGTCTATTAGTACTCGTTGGCATGATCGGAAATTGTGCCGAATTCCAAACCGTATCAACTAAGATGCAACTTAGTGTCCACAATAAAAATCCACCAGCTTCATTTTGGGAAGTTAAATAGACGCACTTTTTCATAATTAAATTACTTATATTTGACGAACTCGTCATATTTCAAAGGCGTGTTCAAATCTTGAGTAGAAAAGCTGAGACATTTCTTTTTCGCAGAATCTTCTATGTATAATCATCAAAACAATATTTTTTTCAATCTTCATGGTTCGGATGGAATTGCAGGGCACTAGAACACTCGCGTCGCTATCAAAGCGCTTGATATACAAAGAGTTACTGAGCTCTACCTCAACAACAGCATCTTGCGAGTTTGAATAAATGAGCCTGCCTTCAGTTGGTACAGATAGACACCGCTCACCACCTGTTTGCCATTATGGTCGCTGCCATCCCACTGAACCAAATAATTACCGGCAGGTTGCCTAACGTTTACCAATGTTTTAAACTACCTGCCCTAACTGGTTATAAATTGTCAACTCAACCTCACTTACCGATGAAAGCTGATTTGCGTCGACGGGTTGAAGGGATTAGGGATTTTGGTTAAGTACAAATTGGACCGGAGGAAAGGTTAGCGGGTTTTCTACTGAAGTTGGTTGGACGCCCCTGCCTCGCAGTGCAACGATTAATGGGATCATTGCTCTCAACTATTATGTTACCCTGAAATGTACCCACAGACTGTGGTTAAAACGAAATTATAACATCCCTGCGGATGCCTGGTGGAATGGCAGCATCTTGCAAACCTGGCACGAATTCTGGAATCGAACTGGTTATGTTATTGACAAAGACTGTATCCACCGCAATATTTATATTTAGGTTGTCCTGAATAACTCTGCCATGGGATAGTTTGGGTCATACTTCGACCGGTAATTCGATTGTATCCGCGAGAAATTCACATTGAAGTAATCCATTGGATTCTCAGCATTATCCGTGGTGTCCGGGAAGTTCCGGCGAATATTCATATTTTTCGGCAGTCATAGCACGAATTGCAAAAATGAATAACGAGATAGTTCCCCAAGTAAGCCCTGAGACTACGCCCACATCCAGCAATCCACGCCAGGGTTGGTCCAGGCGGTGAATAATTTGAATAAAGACAATAATCATGACGGTTAAACCAAAAATGTGAAATACTCTCTTTCTGGTAGAGAAAAAATAACCGGCTGCGAAAAGAGGTGCGAAAAAAACATGGAGAAACTTAGGATGGTTTTTGAGGTATTTACAACGTGCGACTACCCTTGGCGCAAAGCCCTTGTGGAAACCTCGGTAACCTTCCGAATGGGCCATGAAAATAGTATTGAGAATAAGTACGAGCCAATGGTACCACAAAAGATTGTACGAAAAAGTATCTATTGCAATAGGTGTTAACCGAATAATGGCATACACGATGATTAACATTAATCCACTAAATCCCCATATTGCACCTACCAGTCCTAACAAAACAGATCCATCCTCATTTTAAAAGCTAATCCCTGGCAAATCTTCCCATTTGGGTTCCCCTTCAGGCTTGAAATTCCTGGTGCCAACGAAATTCCAACCGTGATGAAAATTAAGTTTATACTTACCCCCTCCGTAAAGAGCCAAAAGATAATCCATTGTGTGGTTAATTAATTTCATATTGTCTTTCACGTTATATTTAGCCAGTCCCTTAAATTGTATCGAGTTGTGCCAAGGCTCTTGAACCAAAACCGTAACCGTAGATTCACTGATCACTTTTATGAATAATTCCTGCATCTCATCATTTGACGGGCTGGAATGGCCACTTATTTCAAATTTTTTAGTGACATATTCTTTGTATATTTCCCAGAGCCATTCCATAATTTTCGGAATCCTAAATTCTTAGATGTTAAATTTTTGATTTAATTAGCTAATATATCAATTCAAAATTTTCTAAACTATTTTAATACCTAATTTTCTCTTGACATTTTATTTTTTTTTCTTTACACTTTCCAATCTTATTATTTCGATAGAAATTAATGAGTTTAGTTGTATATCTTGAAGATTATCTACACGCAGTGCACGGTTAGGCAATATTTTCTTTATTCTGTAACCCTTATTTATATCCAGTACAATAATTGAAATCAACAAATTCCATTAACTAAAGTATAGGAGAGCTAATCAATGAAAATCATTAAGTTATTTATATTGTCGATATTTGTTTCTTATTTGGCAATAACGTTGGGTTGTGGTGGTGGAGGCGATTCCACTTCTGAAGACAAAGCTCCAAGTGCAACAAAAACCGCATCTATGGGTCCCGCCGGAACTGCAACCGTTTCAGGAACCATAAATTTTACCGGTGAAGCGCCCAGGATGAGACCTATTAAACACGATGCGGAATGTGCAGCTTTTCACGAAGAGAGAGTCTATCCCCAGAACGTCGTTGTTAATGACAATAACACCCTCAAATACGTATTTGTTTATGTGAAAGAAGGTATCAGCGGATCATATGATCCGCCGACAGAGCAAGCGGTTATCGATCAAAAAGGCTGCAGTTATCACCCGCATGTTTTTGGCGTCCAAACCGGCCAAACCATAAAAATATTGAACAGCGACCCCCTTCTGCATAATATCCATGCATTACCAAAAATAAATAGGTCGTTTAATTTTGGCATGCCCAAGCAAGGTGATGTCAGGGAGCGCAGTTTCAAAAAAGCAGAAGTGATGGTAAAAATTAAATGTGACGTTCATCCCTGGATGAGCGCTTATTGTGGTGTAGTGGACCATCCCTATTTTAGTGTGTCTGGCGATGACGGCACATTTACCATAAAAAATCTACCAGCTGGTGAATATGTGATCGAAGCCTGGCAAGAAGAGTATGGAACATCAACCCAATCTATAACTGTCGGTGATGGTGAAAGCAAAACCGTCAATTTTGCTTTTGGCAAGGAATCTGCAAATTAATTTGACAGGAGAAATTGATACTGGTTCCTGATTGCTGGATTCTGAATTAAAAATTTCTTTTGTGCCATCCTATAAACAGGTTCCGGAATCTATTGATTTATCCAATAAAGCTACTATTGCCATACAAAACAGTTATGCCGAATTGCCTGACCCATTAAAAGTGGAGGAAGCAGAACGATGGCTAAAGATGCCAAAGATCAATCCGAACAAGCCGAACAAAATGGTGACGTTCGTGTAGAAAAACACGAAGAAACTCATGTTGTACATCATGAGGAAAGTTTCTGGCGCAAATACGTATTTTCCACCGATCACAAAATGATTGGAATCCAATACGGTATTACGGCTCTCCTCTTTCTTTTATTCGGATTCAGCT
>JADFJB010000205.1 GCA_022566355.1 candidate division KSB1 bacterium | reverse complement strand
CTCGGAAGGTAAAGCCCCCAGGTTGTCCACACCTGTCTCTATTTCAGCAAAGATCATATCCTTAAATTCCCAATTGACATGCAACGGCCATTGATCGCTTTTGTGGAGATCGGGTACTCCAACTATACTAACAAATCCGCTCTGGCCGGACGGCAATACATTTTCGTCAATCACTTCATCCGTTCCAAATTCCAACGCTTGTTGATAGGATCCATGGTCCTGTATTTGCCTTGGAGTATCTTTCAATTGTTCAAAGGAGAAACTATTAATGGGTCCTACATATTGTTGCATTGCCAATACACGCCATGTAATACTTTTTGGATCGGTATTTGAGCGAAACGGCACATTATCACCATTATTCCACCAGGCTACAGGCTTATTATTCCAGTTAACAAAGTAACCCTGACTCGGATTTTGGGAGGATGGCAAGGTTGAAAAATCCATCATGCCGCCCCACTCTTCGGTACCATCGCCTTTGTGGGGCAAACGAGGATCCACACCATCGCTTCTATCCTGGTAGTGGCCAACATGCCAATATTTTACATTTTGATCTTTACCTGCATAAAACAGGTTGAATGAGACCGGGATCAATTCCGCGGCAGCTTCAAATTGTTCCAAATTGGATGCCCTGATGATGCCGAAGATAGCCAGCATCATAGCCAATTCATTATTCCAAAAAGTCATTTTTTTGCTAAAGACCTGGTGATTTGCCAAATCTTCACCAAAAACAGGTCCATGAACTGTTCTGTAGTGAGTGAATGACTGAGGAACTCCCGCAAATGAAATAGATTCCTCAATGACCTCGAAATCCTGCCATTCTCCATTGTACCAGTATTTTCCATAAGTGTTATCCTGGGTAGAATCAATATAAACATCGACATTATCTGAGAACCCGCTCGTTAGTGTCCATGAAAAATAGTCATTCCTCCCAATGATAATCCCTGGCATTCCTGCCACAATCATTCCCCCGGCATGAAGAGTTGGACATTGCAATTCTACTTCATTGGGAATTCGGATTATGTTTTGTTCATGGCCACCCATTTGCGGAGCGCCTAATAACATCACATTTCCTGTGTTTGATTTTGCACCGGTAATAAGTACTGCAAAACTTCCCAATTTTGCAGGCAAATGTTGATTTCTGGCGTATTCATCAATCCAATTTTGTTTCTGATTGATTGATTGGATAATGTCGTTATCTACAACTATACCGGAATATTTCCATTGCTTGCTAGAAATAGAGACATTTGCCGGAATTGTCGTAGGCACGGCAGGATCATTGATTGGCCTATTTTCATCGAGCCACGCCTGGCCGTTTGTTTGCAGTTCTGCTAAGCGGGTTAATTCATTTCCTCCGGATTCACCGAAATTTCTGAGGATAAACTGGATGATAGCGATGGAATCTGTCACTTTCCAGGGATTAAATGGAATGATATAAAACTCAAGCGGTTTATATTTGTTTGGATTAACTGCCATTGAATCCAGGTAAGTATTTACGCCATCTTTATACGATTCTATTGCTGTTTGAATATCAGTGGGTAAGGCATTGAACTTTTGCAATCTTTCTTGCTCAGTATAATAAATTGTTCTTATCCCTTTATCATAGTTTAAATTATCTTCCGTACCTTGAATACTGGCAATTTCACCCCTTGCGGCTAACCTAAACTGAAACATCTGGTATAACCGGTCTTGCGCTGCGGCAAATCCCTGCCCGAAGAATACCCCTACTTCACTTTGGGCGACTATATGGGGGACGCCATATTCATCTCGTGTAATTTCAACTGTTGTGCCATCGGGCGCAAGGAGAGAGATATCATTGGCAAAGCCAATGGTAAATGGTATGCTAAATGTGCATAAACAAACTAGAAAGGATTTTAGCTTATCAATGGTTTACCTCTCAAATAAATTGAATTTAAATAGATATTAAAGGATATCTGTATCGAAATAATATGATTATCTGATCAATTTATAGTAAGCCGAATAAGATTACAAATTATTTCTTTTAACCGCTAAGAAATTATTTTTTGCAACCTATCATATTGTTTCATAGGTAAGGAAATCAAATAACGTTTTAGCGGCCACCGGATCGAAAGAGACTTTGTGAGATTCGTCCTGAAAAAGCATATCCAAACTGAAGCAGGAATCCATTTAATAAGAGGTTGATAAAAAAATTGTCCTGATTCAAGTTCATAGGGAAAGGGTCAAATTGAAACAGTCGCATCAAAAAAACCAGCAAAAAAGAACCAAGCCCTGTGGAGAAACCTAGGATGATTGTTCCAAACAACCGGAACACCAGCTTTTTGGAGAGATCCTTTACATTAACAATATACAAGAATAAACTACCGGTCAAACTGAGTATCAACGGAAACAAAATACCTGGGATTCCCTCTATATATGTTTCTTGTATGGATAAACCTATAATTACCCCGGCAGTTACACCACTCACCATATAGGATGAAATGAGTATTCTCTTTCTGATTTTTAGTAAAACAAAATCAAAAACAAACATTAAAAGTCCCAAGACAATGAAATGAAAGAACATTGCCAGCATATTTTTCCTAAATTATTGTTGAAATTTTCGCTTACTCAACCATGTATCAATTGTCCACGGTTCTGAGTTTTGGGGTATCATAAATAGAAATACAACCAGTAAGGCCCTGGGAAGGATATGAGTCGTCACATCATAAAATGGGTTTTCAAGTAAATGGCCATAGGTGACGATGACCAGAACCATTACAAGTGTGATAAGGGCTTCCCGAATCCGAAATCCTATTAGCAATAATCCGCCTGAAATTAACTCTACAAAAGGAATAGTAAAACCAAAAACCCACAGCAGCCAAACAGGTATCCAAGAGTCCTTGTAGCCTTCGACAAATAATTGTCGAGCATGTTCAACGGCTCCCATCTCGAATACTTTCATCCACCCGGCCATAAAAAATAATAGCCCTAATAACCAGCGGGCAAGAAGCGCAGCCCAACGAAAATTAATTTTTGATTGATTCTCTTCCATAATAAAATCAATCCCTTTTTAATTCTACGATCATTTCTATCTCTACGGAAATATTTATAGGCAAAGAGATCATTCCCACGGCCGCCCTGGCATGCTTGCCGGACTCACCAAATATTTCTACCAATAAATCTGAACAGCCATTAATCACTTGTGGTTGCTCTGTAAAGGATTCATCACAATTCACCATACCAAACACTCTCACAATTCTTTTGACTCGGTTTAAATCTCCGATTTCGGCTTTTAGCGAAGATAATAGAGAGATGGCTGTCAAACGGGCAGCTTCTTTTGCTTGTTCGATATCGATATCTTTCCCCACCTTGCCTGTGATATAACCACCCTCTGGTTTTCGTGGACCGTGACCAGCCAAAAATACCAGGTCTCCGCTTTGAACTGCACGCACATAATTCGCAATCGGAGGTTCAGGAGTGTATAATTGGATTCCTAATTCACGAATGCGTTCTTCAACGTCAATTCCATTGTTACTTTGGTTTGATTGTTCTTGATACTCTTTTTGTTGACAGCCAACACCAATAATCAATAAAACCATTAACCAAATATGTATTCTAAACCAAACGCACTTTTTCATAAAAATTCTCCTCAGTATTTGTTCATTCAACCCTTAAAACTACTTGGGTCAAGATTTAGAATCTGTATAACATTGGATTTAACAAATATAAATAACCAAATTAATTCATCATTCCAAAAGAAATTCCCCACAATATTTTATTTATTCAAAAAAGCTGTCGACATATGATCTCCTTAATTTTTTGTTGGACATTTACCGATAGGCAGCTTCTCCTTTTTATAGCATTTTCAGACTTGAGCAAACTGGTTATTAATTCTTAGACGGATTGATATTATGATTTTAAGGCTGCAAATTGATTAATACAATCGTCTTCTGACGAGGCTAGGTTAGTAGTTGTCTCGATGAAAACCAAATATCGCAAACCAATTACCGAATGAAAGGCGTAGGTGAAATATCCACAATTGAGATCCTGGAAAACTGAAATAATCTAAAATTAAAAAAAAATTAATTTTAAGTTAAACATGGTAAAATATAATTATAAAGTTTATTACATCCAAGCTAAAATGTAAATTTTTTGTTATTAACACAAATGATTACATAGGTTCTAAGAAAGATTAATGAAACTGATAAAACAATTTTCAAAAATTTATTCAATA
>JADFJB010000204.1 GCA_022566355.1 candidate division KSB1 bacterium | reverse complement strand
AGAATATATGGCAGGATCAAGATCATTTAGAAAAATAGACTTCACCTTTCCACTTAGCAGCAAAGTTATCGCTGCTCCTGCTCCTCCTGCAAAAGCCTCTACAAATGTACAGTTTGATAAGTCATTATTATCAATGACCGACGTTAACATTTCTGCATAGATTGTTTTGCCACCGGGGTAGCGTAATGGACTTGGTGTTACTGGCATATATTATTTTCTAAATTTTTCCACAAAACATATGAAATAATAATCTATTGAGGCAATTACACAAATAATCAAAATAACCTATCTAACCATTTCTTGATAATTCAAAGTTATAAAATTATTGCTGATTCGCTAGAGAAACTTAACTTCTTGCTAGAGGAACTAACTGTATAATACCCAGCTCACTAGTGTTGCCATACACAGCCACTTGTCCTGGATTTTCAAGTCATCTTCAAATTAATTCTAGAATAGGATTTGCATCAGTATATCCCACTTTTGAAACACTTCACATGAATCAAAATAAAGTTTGGGATGGGATATAATAATTTACTTATCTGTCAATCATCTTTGATCATTGCTTGATGAAACCAAATACACTCTACATGAGAATCATCATATATTGCAAGACCACCAATAGGTTTCCAACCAGACTTCATGTACTCCATTACTTTCATTTCTAAATCGATTTCTTTAGTTAGCTGCATATAAAATTTTGTATTCCATTTTTATCACCTTCTAATTGATGTTCTACCGTCATGTTAATTGTAATTGCAGTGGCCTATCGGAATTATGAAATTGCCTTGGCTTTTCTAGGTTTAATTTAGACATATATAAAAGAAGGAATCAAACCTTTTTTCACAACACAACCCCTCTTGATTCCTAGACTGATGGAACATTTTTTAGAGGAACATTATTGGGTTACGGGTTTCGCCGTTTTGGGGTTCATCGTACTTTCAGGCATTGCGGGTACCTTGGTTTGGCGTTTGCACAAGATAAGAAAAAAATATGACGGTGTGTTTTTAAACGATTTGAGTACCATAGACCTGGAATTAATCATGCTGTTCCGGGCAGCCCCGGACCATTTAAAAGCTGAGGTACTACAAGAGGACGTTGAACAGCAAAATAAGAGCGGTGAACCTATTCTGAGAAAATCAATCCTTTTTTCGCCGGGTGCCCGATTGAAATTTCAGCACACAACTTCCTAAATGACATTTTTGTATGTTATTTGTGACCAAATTCAAATGTAATCCCCTTCAAGTTTCGAAGCAGCATCATGGTCAATGAGTATGGTTGCAAATTGATGCAGCTGCACAATAGTCGCCGGGAATTTTGCCATTACCGGTCCTTCCACAGTTGCCTTTATGGCATCCGCTTTTCCAGCGCCATTGGCCAACAACAAAAGCTTTTTTGCTTCCATGATAGTACCCACACCCATCGTGATTGCATATTTCGGCACTTCTTCCGGTTTTTTAAAAAAGCGGGCATTGTCCTGGCAGGTTTTTTCACTAAGTGTTTTTATCCGAGTTCTGGAACCCAGGGAGGAGCCAGGCTCATTAAAGGCAATATGACCATTAACTCCGATCCCCAAAATTTGCACATCAATTCCCCCATACTCACTAATTTTATCTTCATACCATTGACAGAATAACTCAATGTCATCTGCGATTCCCATTGGAATATGAACATAACGGGGATCTATGTTAATATGCTTAAACAAATTTTCCCACATAAAATAATTGTAACTTTGCTCATGGGAAGGAGCCAAACCTACATATTCATCCAAATTAAATGTGACGACTTTAGAAAAGTCCAGCCCTTCATCTTTGTGCAACCGTATCAATTCCTTGTACATACCAAGAGGCGTGCTTCCGGTAGCAAATCCAATGACACAATCAGGTTTTGCCTTAACAAGGGTTGCTATTTGCTTTGCTCCCTCACGGCTTATTTCATCATAATTGTCTTTAATGATTACAAGCATAAAACAACACCTTTCCTTTCAAGTTGACATGATTAATTAAGGTTCAAACTTATCGAATTAATGTCATTCTTATGTTTTTTTTAAAAGTATAATTTAAATCCTTACCAAGTCCGAATGCATGCATTTGGATTAAATACAATCCACTCGTAACCGGTAAACTTTGATTATTCAATCCATCCCAGGTTATTGTGAACCTGCCGGCAGATTTTCTCTCATCCACAAGGGTTCGAATATTTTGTCCCAATGTATTCAAGACAGATATTGTGACCCGGGAAGGTTTCGGCAATCTATAAGAAATAGTAGTATTGGGATTGAATGGATTCGGGTAATTTTGAAAAAGCACAAAATCGGTTGGTGTTTCTTCTTTTTTATCAACCAAAGTCGTTGGGAAAAAATAGCTGAGAATCCTTGCCATCACCTCGTTTCGGTCTTCTAAATTTGTTATGGTTTCAAATGGAAAGCCAAAATAAACCATTTTCCCTGGTTTTACCCCTGCGCCAAAAACGCCTTCAAATTGAATAGCGGCGATTTTATCGGAATTATATTTGAGATTTGCAAGGGTGTTATTTCCAACCGGAGTAACAAAATCCGGCGAATCTTCTTCATAAGGGTTAGCGCCAAAGCCAAAATCCAATCCTGCAAAAATTGTCCCCTGGACACCCGTGACAGCTAACAGGTCTGCATTGTTTCCTGCAAAATCGATTTTCAAATAATCATTAAGAAATTTCTCGTCAGCAATGGTCGATCCAGTATTGCCGTCACGATCCAGGTCCCAGGCAATCTCAGATCCACTTACAAAGAGATTGCCACCCTGTTCCAAGTATGATTTAAGTATATTCTGTTCAACGGAATCGAATGTCTCATCCACCAAAGACTCATCCCCTAAAAGCCACATCACAGCATCATAATCCTCCAAAACAATACTGCTATCCAAAATTGCATCATTGGCGGCAGTTTCAAAACCAAAATCGTTTTCTGCAATTGCTTTACCATAGAGTAACGCAAAATCATGCCAGGGTTGATGCCAGCTTCCGCTTGATTCAGTTCGATCAAAGCCATCGACGATTAGTATTTTGAATTCGGGTTTCACATTGCTGGAGCCATACACATCTGATTGAATGCTAACATTTTGAAAAACGGCATTATCAACAGCATGCAGTCTGAAATAAATATCCCGGTTTAGAGAGACATTAAAGCTGGTATCCACTTTGGTTTTGGTTAACCTGGATTCATTTAACCGTTGTTGCCATGAAACGTTGTCGAAGGAAAAGAATAAACGATAGCCCAACAAATCAGGATCTTCATTAGGATACCAACGAACCTGAAGTTGTTGTGAATCACTTCCCACAAATTTAATTAGCGGTTGTTCCGGCGGGACATTATCCGTTTCTGACACTTCAACTCTGGAATAAAGAGTATCGGCGTTCCCGAAGGTATCTTCAGCAAAAGCCATAACCGTATATTCACCTTTTGGTAGAGTTGTTGTGTTCCAAAAATTATCACCGGTCAGATTGTTTGTCACGATATAAACGTGGCTTGTTGTGCTGGATAATTGATCGGAAAAAACATTATGAACATAAGAGTTGCTTGGTTTGGTATCGAATTGAAATCGGTTGCCACCATTGGGCGGCGAATAGACTACAGTCGATCGATCTGCAGACAATATTTTATAGCCAATTTTATAGGTGCCGTTGTTTCTGCGGGAAAGACTGGCAGCAGGCGGTCCGTTTTGTTCATCGACTTTAACTATGATATCTACAAGGTCGCTGACCTTATCGTTTGGGAATTGGTCAAAACTGAGGTTGCGGTAAAATCGAATATACCGGATAATCGGCGCCCATTTATCCTCAAGGGGTGAAAGCCCGTTAGGCAGCATACTGTTGCGCTCGGAACCGACGAACCCATTGGTAAAATGAACATGACCAAGACCAGGAATAATGGTCCCCAAAACGGAATGAGAAGTAAACACAGAATCTCCAACCGACAATGAAGGTCTTGGGTTAATATGAACATAAGCGATATCTTGCACTCTAACATAAGCACTGGAGCCGGATCGAGCCAATGCGGTTACGACACCGTCTTTGACGGGGTAAACCGGCGAGCCATCAGGTTTCGGGATATCCGTACCATTATGGAAATGATCCGAACTTCCGGTGTCGCGAAATTCGGAAAAATTTCCTGTAATTTCATGACTCTGATCGAATTGCGTGACCGGCCATGGAAATTGTGCAAATAG
>JADFJB010000203.1 GCA_022566355.1 candidate division KSB1 bacterium | reverse complement strand
CAATTATGCTTTTTCAATTTTATGGAAATAGATTCTTCCAGAATGACAATTAGGATATTTTAAGCTTAAAACAATAATTCATGAATTATCCAAGTTAATTACTAATTTATATCAAATTTAATACAAAACACAAGTCCTCTGGAATTTATTATTATTAAAGAGATTACGTTTGTACGCCCGGCAGGATTCGAACCTGCGACCTACGGATTATAGGTAATAGTCAAAGAATTTGAAAGAATAACATTGAATCCAGGTGAAACAAAAACCGTTGAAATGGAAATTGTACCGGAAAAGCTGGCATTTTATGATATTAATTTGGATTATCTCGTTGAGCCGGGTGAGTTCGAAATTATGGTTGTTCTTCATCACGCGATGAGGATTTAGATAAGGTTTTATCGACTGTTAACTAATTGTTATTTGCATTTAACCTGAACAATTCATAGCCGCAAAGGCTCGAAGGCTCAAAGTATTGAAAAAAAAGAAGAAAATAAGTTTTATAAAATAAATCGAAAGAAACTCAGTTTTTAATCGTAGTTCTTCTAAGTTATATAATCTTAGCGTCTTAGCGTCTTAGAGTCTTGGTGGCAGAAATTCATGAATAGTTCAGGTTAAACAATAAAACACACGTTATTTTTTGGAAAAAAACATATTTGAGGTGTTTAATGCGGAGTCTTCAATTAATTTTTCTATTGTTCACTTGTTCAGTTTTATCTCTGACTTGTACAAGCAAAAAGGACCAGGACCAATCCTTAACTGAAAATCAAATTAAAAAGATTATAATTGGCTTAAGCTTCGATTCACTTCTCACTGAAAGGTGGCAAAAAGATCGGGATATATTTATTGCAGAAGCTGATAAACTTGGCGCAGAATGTATTTTTCTTTCAGCCGATGGCGATTCAAGAAAACAAAATGAACAATGTGATATTTTATTGGGTCAAGATATCGATGTTTTAGTGATCGTCCCGAAATCTGCCACGGCCGCTGCCAGGGCTGTTCAAAAAGCTAAGCAACAGGGCGTGCCGGTCATTGCATACGATCGACTCATATTAAACAGCGATTTAGATCTTTATATTAGTTTTGATAATGTTCGGGTTGGCCGAATGCAGGCCGAGTATCTAGTTGATCAAAAAAAAGGAAAGTACTTTCTCCTCGGTGGTTCACCTGATGATAACAATGCGAAACTTTTTCGCCAGGGACAAATGGAAGTTCTGCAGCCATTTATCGATCGCGGTGAAATCAGCATAATTGGAGATAATTGGGCAGATGGTTGGTCTCCGAAAAAAGCTCGAGAAATCATTGAAAATTTTTTAGTTAATGTAGGAACAGATTTAGATGCTGTATTAGCATCAAATGATGGTACTGCAGGTGGTGTGATCCAGGCATTAAAGTCCCAGGGCCTGGATGGGAAAATTTTGGTTACCGGACAGGATGCGGATTTAATGGCTTGCAAACGAATTCTGGAGGGTACTCAAAGTATGACAGTTTATAAACCGCTTAGAGCTTTAGCGACTAAAGCAGCGCAATTAGCGGTAATGATGAGTAGAGGGGAAGTTGTTGAGACAAATCAAACTATCTATAATGGTGCAAAGGAAGTACCATCAGTTTTGCTCGATCCTGTAAAACTTCACAAAGGTAATTTAGTCGATGTTTTGACAAAAGATGAATTTTATTCCAGGGAAGTTTTATTAAAATGATCATTTGCCTGGAAGACATCGTTAAATCATTTCCAGGAACGAAGGCTTTAGACAGAGTTTCTTTTGATATTTATCCAGGGGAGGTTCATGCCCTTTGTGGTGAGAACGGGGCTGGAAAAACTACATTGATGAAAATACTGGCTGGAATTTGGCCTTACTCGTCCTATCAAGGTAGAATTTTGAAGAAAACCAATCTTGAGTCCGATAAGGCCGAAGTTGAAGAACTTCGCTTTAACAATGTATCCCATGCCAAGAAAGCAGGTATTGCAATTGTGCACCAGGAATTAGCCTTAATTCCGGAAATGTCAGTCATTGACAATCTTTTCCTTGGCAGCGAATTGTCTAGATTTGGAGTGCTGGATAAGAAAAGGCAGAAAGATATTGCCATTAAACATTTTAACTTGCTGGATTTTTATCCGAATTTAGATTCTCCGGTAAAAGATTTGAGTATTGCTGCTCAACAAAGATTAGAGATTGCACGGACGCTTTTAGACAAACCCGTAGTCCTTATTTTGGATGAACCAACTAGCTCATTATCAGAAGATGATGCGCTTAAGTTACTCAAATGGATCAGGAAATTAGCAAATGACGGTACCGCCTGCGTGTATATCAGCCATCGAATTGAAGAAGTTTTGCAAATAGCCGATCGAATTACAGTTTTGCGAGATGGTCGATCCGTCTGGACAAAACCGCGAAAAAACATCAAACCATTAGAAGTGATCGAAGCAATGGTGGATAGACCTCCACAGGATATTTACGCACACATGCCGCAAAAACCTGGGAAGCTTCTTTGTCAGCTAAAAAATGTGCAAGTAACCAAAAGACAAAAAAAGATACTGGAAGTCAATAATCTAGACATTCATGTAGGTGAGATTGTCGGTCTTGCCGGAATGATGGGAGCTGGACGCACCTGTCTTTTACATACGTTAAACGGGTCTCTTAAGAATACAAAAACTTCCGGAGATTTTTTTTGGCACGGGAAAAATGGAAACAATAATGATCGATTGCCCAAAAATCCCATTGAAGCCATGGCGAAAGGAATCTTCTTAATCCCTGAAGATAGAAAGAACCAAGCTTTATTTTTAGAAGAAAATCTAACGATGAATATTTCCTGCGCCACGATTCTACGGTATAAGAAAGGTCTTAGGATTGATACTTCGTTATTAAAAATAATTACCGAAGAGCGGATGAAGCAGTTCGCCATTAAAGCTCCGGGAACTGAAACCGTTATCAACACTCTCTCTGGTGGCAATCAACAAAAAACATTGTTGGCCCGGGCACGTGAAGTAGCTCCTTCGTTACTATTATTGGATGAACCGACCCGGGGAATTGATGTCGGCGCAAAGGAATCTATTTATAGACAAATGGAAACCTGGGTAAAACAAGGATGGGCCATTCTATGGAGTTCCTCAGAGTTGCAAGAATTATTAGGGATTTCCGATCGAGTTTATGTAATCGCAAATGGTAAAGTGAAAGAAGAGTTTAATCAACGTCCTTTTAATAAAAATGAAATCATGGCAATTGCCGCAACCGGCTAACCACAATATTACGGATTTCATTTCAGATGACTAAAGAACACGATCATAATGAAATGTTGCGAGGGTTACTCAGCAGAAATTCAGTTCTCCTTTTAGCTCTTTTAGGGATTGCCCTTGTTTTTGAAGTTCTCACTCGTTCAGCAACCAATAGTTTTTTATCAGCGCGTTCAATTTCAACAATATTTATGCAGGCATCAGTTATAGGCGTATTGGCTTGCGGCATGACATTTTTAATTATCCTCACCCATATCGATCTTTCCGTAGGTTCCGCATTAGCATTTCTTGGCGGTGTTGGAGCCTGGATGATGGCACCGAGGCTTGAACCAATGCAATCAGGAATAAGCCTGTCGACAGCGATTCCATCAGGATTAGGATTACCTGCAATTTTGACATTTTTTTTAGTGCTGCTTTTAGGATTGATCCTATGGGGATTGAAAGGGTTTTTACAGGTTTCAACAGGGATGCCGGCTTTCATCATCACTTTGGGTGGCATGATGGGATACAGGGGGTTGGCATATTTAATTGTGAAGCGGGAGATCCCTTTAGCGGACGATAATTTTGTGTCAAAGATCGGTACGGAATATTTGGATGTAACAATAGGCTGGTTCATTTTTGCCTTTTTAATGGTTTACGCAATGATCAGAACCATTAAAGCTATAAAGGACAAATCACCTGGTTGGTATTTTTCAATCATTCCTATTGTGCTTATTTGTATGCTCATTTTATTTTTACAAATGAAACATTCCGGCGTTAGAGAAGAATCACGAGGGATTGCATTTTTGACATTTATTTGGGCTGCTTCAGCCTTCATTATGTCCTGGATTGCAAACAATACTGTTTATGGTCGTCATTTATATTCTGTCGGTGGGAATATGGAAGCTGCTGTCCTTTGTGGCATCCACGTAAAAAGAGTAACGATACTCGCTTTTCTTTCAATGGGAGTATTAGCATCCCTGGCATCATTAATGTACCTTGGTCAACAAGGAACGGCAGAATCCTCAGCTGGTAACTTGGCTGAATT
>JADFJB010000202.1 GCA_022566355.1 candidate division KSB1 bacterium | reverse complement strand
GGGGGTAGGGGAGGTTTAATAATATTGATAAGTACAATTTTAATAGGTTACAGTAATTATGTTTTTAAGTTTTTATATACTAAGATTAAGATTCAGCTCAAAGTTTTAAGATTAAGATTTAGCTAATAAGGTTTTTAGACTGATTTTTCTTTTATCTTAACCTTAACCTTATTTTTTTCTTGTCTTATTCATTCCGCAATGTCTCAACGGGCTTTGCCGAAGCTGCCCTAAATGTTTGCGTTCCAATCGTTATAAACGCCAGCACCGCAACCAACCCGATGCCAAACACAAATAAACCCGGTCCAATATCCTCCCGGTATGGAAATTGATTCATCCAGACATTTGTGATAAATAATAGATCTAAGGTTGCAGCAATCCCAATAGCAATTGCTAACAACTTTACCATGTCTTTGGAAAGCAGCATCACAATTTTCCCCACACTTGCGCCAAGCACTTTTCGGATACCGATTTCTTTAGTTCGAGATTCCGTGTTAAATATGGCCATCCCTAACAAACCAAGGCATGCAATAAATATGGCCAAGCCAGCGATGATCTTTAAGAATAAAACGATATCGCGCATGTCATTATAGGCGCCGAGAATGTAATCATCCAAAAATTGATAGCGCAAAACCTCGTTGCCGGCGCTGACATCCTGCCAGGCACTTTTAACCTGGTCTATTCTTCCTGTGATATCGCCAGGTTGAAGCCGTACCATCGCGTACCTGTAGCGTGCTGGATTGTTACGCAAAATAACCGGTTCAATAGCACTATGTAATCGATTATAGTGAAAATCCCGGACTATCCCAACAACTTGCATATTTACAGATCCATCAACTTTGATCATTTGATTGATGGCATCACGGTTATTGGTAAAGCCTAGTCTTTGTGCTGCTGTTTCATTTAGGATGATGGCTTGAGCCGGATCGGTGGAGAACGATTTTGAAAAACTTCGTCCTGCTTTGAGTGTAAAACCAAGATTTTCCAGGTAGTTTTCGCTGATAGAAAATTCTACGGCTTTGATTGGTTCGGACAAGTTCTTTGATTGAATGGATAAGTTTGGTTTAATATTTACCCGACCAATTATACTTGAAGCTGCAGAAACATCGATAATATCTGCTTTGTTCATCAACTCATTTCTAAATAAGTCATAGGATGTATTCTGTAATCCAACACTAATCACATTTTCCTTATCAAATCCATAATCCGCATTTAACATGAACTTAACTTGTTTGTGAATCAACGCGGTATTCAATATAAAGAAAAGAGATAGAGCAAACTGGGCGATAAGTAGAACTTTTCGTATCGTTAATCCCGAAAATCCACGAATGCGTGACATCCCTTTCAGTACCTGAACCGGCAGCATTGAGGACAAATAAATCGCGGGTAAAAGCCCTGCAAAAATTCCGACAACAACACTAAAAGCAATAAAAAATAAATAAACCCAATAATTGCTGGTCCAATCTACCGCCATATATTCTACGAATTGAAAATCACGAAATACAGGGAGAAGTAAAGTTAACAAGACATAAGCAGGAATCAACGATAGCAAAGCCACAACAACCGATTCACTAACGAACTGCCTGATGATTTGAGCCCGATTTGCCCCGGAAACTTTGCGAATCCCGATCTCTTTTGCTCGTTTAAGCGATCTTGCCATAGTAAGACTTATGTAATTAAAAACAGCTGGCAGCATCATGATAATAGCCACAATGATGAAAATAATCAGGACTTCAGTATCCATGACAGTCCCCAGTTGATTGTACAATGTTGGTCCAAGAGCAATGCCGGTTAATGACTGCAGGCGGAATTGATAGTTATGCTTACTTTGTTCACTTGAAATTCTGTTAATGATTTGTGGGAAAGCAGCTTCTATTTGTGAGGATGCTTTGTTGCTAGTTAGAAGAAGATAATTGTAAAATGAGGTATGATTATTCCAATCATTAGGATTTACCATTTGAAAACCCTGGTCTCGTAAAACCCGGATGGTTGAAAACGACAGTAGGATATCATATTTTAAGTGGCTAATTTGATCAGGTTCTAAATCATTCAGCACTCCTTTAATAAGAACATCGCCAAACGAAAAGGATAAAATTTTTCCCAACGGATTTTCTTCTCCAAAGAATTTTTTTTGAGTCTCCAATGAAATCACAGCTGAAAAAGGTTCGATCAACGCTTTGTCTCGATCTCCTGCTTTCAGATCGAAACTGAAAATATTGAAGAACGATTCATCTGCATAATATCCGCCAATATCTAAAACTTTATTTTGATATTTTCCGGCTGAATAAAATCGCACCAATTGAACGGCATCTTCAATACCCGTATACTCATCGATCAAGGTTTGAACCAGTGGAGCCGGCGCACTGGCAAAATGATGTCGATCTCCTGAACTTTTATTTTCCGCTGTTGTAATGATTCTATAAATCCTGTCTTTGTTTTCATGGAATTGATCCATACTGCGTTGCTCGATAATTGACAAAATGATTAACAGACAAACGGGCATTCCTAATGCCAGACCTAAAATATTGATCGCTGAAAAACTTTTATATTTCAATAGAGTCCGCATTGTGATGGTTAGATAATTTTTAAACATAATAAGACTCCAGAATAGGGTTAAGAAAAACAATGAAGGGATTAATTTAACGGTTTGTAACCAGTAAATGGCTGTTGCCAATAACCAGCCTTTGCGTTCAAGGCAATCATAATATTCCTCTTCCAGATCGCCAATGATAGAATCATGTTGCGGAGTGAACAAAAGTTCCAGAAGCCATTTGGCGAGAATCGGAGGATTTATTTGGTTAGATGGCATTCTATTATCTAAAGTCTCAATTTTCGAAAACCAGTTTAGGTAATCCGGTCCATGCTTCTTCATTCATTTGCTTAACAGTATTTAAAGCAGCCAAACCTTTGGAGGTCATTTGGTAGAATCGTTTCCTTCTGCCACCCCGCGTTCGTGTCGGTTCGCTTTCCCATACTGACAAGTGACCCTTTTTTACCAGTCGTTCCAAAGGGATATAAACAGCGCCAACCGATAAGTTTTTGTTTAATAGCTGCGAACCATGCTTACGAATCGCCAAACCATATGCTTGTTTTTGTAACTTCCAAACGGACAGCAATAGTATTTCTTCTATTCGGGTAATGTATTCCATGGAAATAATCCTTTATGAATGATTAGTCATTTACGGAGGAGTCTTTTAATTGTTTTATAAAATAAAACAAATCAGAATCATCCTAATAATGAGTACTTATTCTTGCCACAGACTAACACAGCGCAGCCTTGGGCCGCAACCAAATTATTTAGCCACGGATTTTCACTGATTGACACGGATAAAATCCGTTCATTCACAACTTTGGCTTGTTTAACTTCTTTGCTGGCGTGAACGCCGGCAACCTCACCCTGGCAGCTCCCTTTGGTTTTGGTTCTAATACGGGTGTGGGTGAGAACGCACTCACGGACCTCACCACGGGCACCAACAACACGGCTCTTGGAACAGCGGCCGGCAAATTTTTAACCACCGGCGACCATAATATTGATATTGGTAATGCAGGCGTTGCGGCGGAATCAAGCACGATTAGAATTGGTACCGCCGGAACCCATACCAGGACTTTCATCGCTGGAATACATGGCGCGACCGTCAGTGGTGGAATTTCCGTTCTCATAAAAAGTGATGGCCAGCTTGGCACGGTATCCTCATCGAAAAGATTTAAGAAGGAGATTCACGATATGGCAGACGCCATGAGAGACTTGATGAAACTGCGTCCGGTCCTGTTTATTTACAAGAATGATTCTTCGAATACGCCACAAATACGGTCTGATTGCGGAGGAAGTGGCAGAGGTCTACCCGGAATTGGTGGTCCATTCCGCAGACGGCCAGATCGAGACCGTGCGCTATCATCTGTTTAAGCAGTATATGAATTCAAACACATTAACTCTAGTTATAATTTTGCAAGAACTGTGAGGGTTTTTTGTGCAAAAAAATGCCCAATATGCTGCGAGACTCCGAAAGGACTCGAATATACCCTCAAGGTATGTAAGCCAGCTAAGTTGGGCTTTTTTCGTTAAGGGAATAAACAATGGCAACAATTAGCACACTTAAACGAAAGAACGGCAATGCTTACCGTGTGCAATACATGGTAAATGAAAGAAGGTATTCAAAATACTTTCCTGTAAATTCAGACATTGAGAAAGTAAAGGCGTTTAAAAAAAGGATCGAGGCTCAGATTGCAGAATATAGGTCTGGGTTATCGGATAAAATCC
>JADFJB010000201.1 GCA_022566355.1 candidate division KSB1 bacterium | reverse complement strand
ATTTTTTATATATGAGTTCATTCTAAAAAGGTGGGATACCGATTCCATCGCTCTCATAAGTATTTGTTTTTATGTATCAATTTTTTTTAGAAAAGCGATTGAATCGGCTTTTAGAGTAAACTCATATATTTAAGTTTAGAGACAGAAATTGACGCAATCAAACATCCTGTGGTGCAGCCAAAAAATAAGTGACTTGCCAAATGGCAGCGATTGGCTCTCCAACCGTGAATTGAACCGCCTGAAAAATATGAGATCCACCAGGCGTAGAGCCGATTGGCGACTGGGGCGATGGACAGCTAAACAGGCCCTTCTCCCCTATCTGAATAAATCTCACAATGTTAAAGATCTCTGTGAGATAGAAATCCTTGCCGCTGAAGATTCAGCGCCTGAAGTTTTCATCGACAATAAACCAGCGCCAGTTGCGATCTCCCTCAGCCACAGTGGAGAGATTGGCTTCTGTGCGATCAACACAAATAATACGCCAGTTGGTTGTGATCTCGAATTCGTAGATTCTCACAGTGATTCGTTTATTTCAGATTATTTCACCGTGCAAGAACAGGAGTTGATGAACCAGGTACCAAAAGGAGAACGGCCATTTTATACGACCTTAATTTGGAGCGCCAAGGAAAGCGCATTGAAGGCTTTACGAAAGGGATTGAGTTTGGACACTCGAAGTGTTCAGGTTGACCTCACTCAAGAACCTGGTACAGAAATTTGGCATCCTATGTCTGTTGAATATACGGAATCATCACAGGTTTTTCACGGCTGGTGGCGTGAATTTGGCGATAGCATTTATACGATTGTTGCAGACCCTCGGCCGGGAATTCCGGTTTGTGTAACGGTTTAAAACGTGAGACATGGGGTGACATCAGGACACAGAGTCGTTCATTAGACTTCAGTATATCTTGTTAATCCTGTCAAAAAAGAAAAAACAGGCTAGTTTATCGGTTACCAAAACAATCCAAACCGTATCGATGTCCAGACCAGCACCACTAAATACAAACCAATCCAGATCCACCTGTTGAACCACCAGTGCTCCATTTTTTCCTCGCCAAAATCCGGCTGCTTTCGTAACCAATGGTAACTGGTTCCTTCCAGTTGTTCAGGCTGGACTGGCTTTCCACTTATACTGCCCAATTTTAGTAAGAGTACGCTAACCAAAAACATAACAAGCGCTGTATTATTGTAATCATTGAGAAAAACGATTCCGTGATTAATATTGTCCAACAAGATGGAGCCCCCCACCGAAACAAACAAGGCCAAAAAGCAGCCGCGCATGTTGATCTTCCTTGAAAATACCGCAGCAAAGAAAATGGCGGTGATGGGCGGGCTGAAATATGCGTAATAATTCTGGAACTCCCGATAAATGGATTCCTTGTTTTGGTATAAGCTAACAAAGACCAGGCCCAATGCCATAATAACTACAGCCGCAACCTGCCCCGCCCTGATCAATTCCTTGTCCTGGGCATTTTTATTAAAGAATTTCTTGTAAAAGTCAAATGTAAAAAGCGTGGCAGCAGAGTTCAGAATGGAATCACACGAGGACATCATAGCTGCGAAAAAAGTGATCACAATCAGACCACGCACGCCTGTGGGAATAAAGTCGACAATGAGTTTGGCGAAAACCGTATCGCCATAGCCTATAATATCCTGCGTGCCGTAGATCACCAATGCGGCCATGCCGGGCACCATTGCAATAAAAGGAATAAAGAACTTTAAAACCGAACTCAGCAGAATACCCATTCGACCCTCCGCAAGTGAGCGAGCGCCCAGCATTCTTTGTGTGATGGTCTGGTTGGTCATCCAATACCACAAATGGCCAAGCATAATCCCACCGCAAATTGCCGTCCAGGGCAGGTTGGGATCATCGGCTGAACGGAAAGCATCGAACATCGCTGGATCCAGTTTATCTGTCAATCCACTCCAGCCGCCAACTTCAGGTCGTGACAGCGCGGTGTAGCACACCCATAACCCGCCAGCGATAATGAGTATGGTCTGCAAGAAATCCGTATAAACAACGGCTTTGAGGCCGCCGAGTGAAACATAGATCAAAATAAAAATGGCGAGACTCACCATGATTAGCCACGGGTTCACATGCAAAAACTCCGAGAGAAAGATAGAACTGGTCAGCAGCAGCACGGGAATTTCAACGATTACATAGATGAATAATGTAAGCGCCGAATAGGTTGTCCCTAAAGAAGTACCAAATCTACGGGATAGAAACTCCGGCATGGTGAATATGCCGGACTTCAGGTAGAGCGGCAAAAAGAAAAAAGTCAAAGTGATCATGGCGGCGCCGGCAAACCACTGGTAGTGGGAAAACAACATTCCATGGTTGTAACCCAGCCCTGCCAGCGTGATGAAAGCGTAAGAGCCCATATCCGTAGCGAAGATGGAAAAAGCAATCACATACCAGGGAAATGTTTTAGTAGCCCGGAAGTAGTCGTCGCCGGTTTTGTTTTTGCGTCCAAACCAAACGCCAATGCCCATAAATACGATCAAGTATAACAGGATTACGGAGAAGTCAAGAGTAGAAAGCTGGATCATAATATATTTTAATGAAGTCTGAATGAAACCTCAATATAAAATCGTTAATCGCAGCAAGCGTGATAATTGTGTATGACTACGTGGATTTTTTCTATTTTACCCCAGACTAAACCAATTGCAGGAATCATCTTTAAATACTATAAATGAAGGCACACTTTCAAAGCCAACCTCAAAACATACATTTGCTATTTTGCATGAGATATTTGCTTCACCAGGTGTTTGCCTGATGCCAAAATATTAGAAATTATACAAATATTGGTCCTCCACAAAATCATTTGCCCAACGGAATACATCAGGTAATGTTTTAAGTTCTAACAATTGTACAAGTTGTGGTGTGCTCGCATCAACCAATGCAGGTTTTGTATAATCTGTTGTAGTTACATAAACTTGTTTATTAGCCATCCATTGTTTATTTGCTCCAACAAATTGTCTGACTAAAGAAACCCCGATTGGTTGATTTGCAGAGTAGCGTTTTGTCTCAATCGCAATTTTTATCGGTATTTCTGCTTTTCTACATAGACATATCAAATCCACGCCGCCGTCTCTAGTTGCAGCAGTAAGTTGAACTTCATAACCAAAGCCTTCAAAAATTCTTCGTAGAAATAATTCAAAGTCCCTGCCCTTTAGATTAAAGATTGTTGATGGATTTTTAACACTTTCAGTAATCATCAGGTCAACAGCATCGACTATCTTTAAATTTTTCTTCCAGGGTGGATAATAGAGCTTATAAGCAGCCGGGACCAAGTTATGTCTCTCTCGAATTGCAAGTGCTCTATAAAGATTGTCAAGGGCGCCGATTTTGTAGCTATTAACTACTAATGGTTGATAGTTTATCGCATAGTCGATTTCAGCCTTGAAATAGATTTTGTCAACCTGTTTTCGCAACTCGTTAGCGACCAACACTTTTACCTCTTTCGATTTCTCTAAATTTTCACGTAAGTATTCTGCATCGTTCAAATAGGCCTTGACTTCCATACCGATGGACTCACGGTGCAAAAGAAGTCCAGTACATGGTTTAGGTTTATCCAAAATTGGATTGAACGCCTCAATTATAATCTCACTAAAAGGAAGATTAGGATCAAATCCGCCAGAAAATTCGGATACCATTAGTTCTGCAATGCGTTTATTCTCATGCGCAGCTCGAACTTTTCTATATTGTGTTTTTGTAGTGAATGCTCCTGACAACAGCGCCATTTCTTCTTCCCATTCGAGAATTTTATCCTTTGACGACGTTGATATTAAATCGATTAATGGCTGAAAGAAATATGAATCTTTATCTAGATTTCTAGCAGCTCTGGTGAATTCGTGAAGATTAAAGTTTTTGGCGATTATTTTGGTCATTACCGCGGGCTGATCATTTGTTCAGTAAATATTATGGCTATCTCAGCTATATGTCTAACAAGGTTTATTCTGCTTAAATTCTTTGGGTTTATAAAGTGATTTAGGTTCTCTTTAATGAGATGCCTGCATGAATGGTTTTATTTATAAGTGGCAATCCAATTATTTATTTTGTCTTCCAAAATTGCCAAGGGTACGCAACCTGTTTCCAATACTTGATTATGGAATTGGCGAATGTCAAATTTATCACCGAGTTCTTTTTCGGCTTTGCTGCGTAATTCCCTGATTTTTAATTGGCCGATTTTATACGATAAGGCTTGACCCGGGTTTGCCATATAGCGTTCAATTTCCGAAATGATACCCGCTTCGCTTTCAGCTTCGTTATCCAGGGAGTATTGAATGGCTTCCTCTCTGGTCCAACCTTTAGCATGAATTCCCGTATCGACCACCAAACGAATCGCACGATGCATCTCGGCGCCTAACATTCCGAAATATTGGTATGGATCGGTATATAAACCTAACTCCTTTCCTAGCGATTCGGCATATAATGCCCAACCTTCGCCATAAGCACTATTCCAGATGGTTTTTCTAAACTTTGGTAAGTCTTCATTTTCTTGGGTCAACGAAATCTGGTAATGATGACCGGGAATGGCTTCGTGTAAAAACAGGGACTCATCCGAGTAGGTATTATATTTTGTTACATCTGGATTGGGTGTATAGAAAACACCGGGGCTTTTCCCATCTAAAAATC
>JADFJB010000200.1 GCA_022566355.1 candidate division KSB1 bacterium | reverse complement strand
CGCAATATTTTGCGGTTTCGCAGTCGCCGGTTCAGACCCTTCGGCGTAAAGGGGTGGTGATTGCTCCAAGTGGCACGGTCATGCCGGATTACGGCGAATTGTACGGATAACGCCTCTGGGGCTCCTAATGCGCAATTTGTGACATTTTCTTGCAGCGGTCTGCTGCGTGCCACAACGTGGCATGGACCCCAAAAAGTTCATTCATACAACTGTCGATTTTTCACAGCCATCGGCACTATTTAACCACAAATATTGCATTTTGCAAAACTTTAGTGATAAATCCGATCCAGCGTGACCCCTCGTTTTTTAAACAAGTCAGTCAATGTGCGATGGGTAATGGTTGCCCCCAATTGCGCTTTAATATCATCACCAATAATGGGGAGATTTTTGTCTGCAAAACGCTTTGCCCATTCAGGATCGCTGGCAATGAATACGGGGATATTGTTGACAAAGGCAACCCCGGCGTCCAGTGCACATTCAGCATAGAATCGAGTCGCATCTTCCGAACCTACGGGAAGATAATTCATCAGTACATCCGTACCTGAATCCTTTAATACCTTAACAATTTCTTCGGCTGTGAGTTCTTGTTCATCTGCAAGCAGGAAGGTGTTGTCGTCAGGATAGTTTTTCATATGATCCGAGAAACCATCCAGAATTTTACCCATCTGTACTTTTATCTCAGATTGTGGAATATCCGCACAGAATACAGTGGTACAGTTGGGTTTGGAAAAAATGGCTTTATTAACATCCAGCCCAATTTTACGTTTGTCTATATCAAATGCAGCAACCACTTCAATATCAAAAGGCTTATAACCGCCAATGTCCCAGTGCATGATGCCGATAGCCTCATCCGAAGTTTTGCTGCGATAGTAATAAATTCCCTGAATCAGGGAGCTTGCACAATTTCCGATACCAATGATTGCTACTCTAATGTTACTCATTTATTAGTTTCCTTAATGTTGCCTTCGATATTAGTGAAATTGATTATCACATTACAATTAACCAAAAACAACTGCATAGATGGGTGTTTGTGTGGAACCTAACGCCCAATTAAGCGGCGCAGCGTAGCGGAGTCCGCCTTAAATTGATGGTTAGGCATTTGTGGAAATTTAGAATTTAAGTTAACCATTAAACCGGGAACTCGCCAACATGACTGGAGTTGAATGTAATTGTATTTCCCCCAGGCTCTTCAATTTCAAATGAACTATGAATTTTGCCCTCATTAATAGGAGAAGGAGTCAATCCTAAATCAGAAAACTTTCGGTGTATTGCATCAAGATCATCAACCATTAGATCAAAGGGTGCAATTCCTGGAGTTGGTTTATCTTTTGCTATGAGAACTAGATGGGTTCCACCTCGAAGTTCAAGTACAGCGATACCATCATCTTTAAAAATCGACCTCATCCCAATTAGCCGCATAAACTCTTCAGACTGTTCGAATTTATTTGTTTCCAATTCAATGTGACCAACCCATACTGGGGGTCTGTGCTCGTTGTTTGTCATATCAGTAACCGTAAGATATCGCGAGTAATATTGAATAAATAATTACAGCTCAGAATGTAACTTATGTTCTTCATCGTTCTTTCTTGGGATGCCTAACGTCTGAACTAAGGGGCCGAGCGTCGGCGAGGTCCCAGCATGGGCGAATGCCCATGCGACTTAAGTGATTTGTTATACCTATTTGATTCTAAATTCACCATCGTAATTCTCAGGCCATATTACAGAATATACCTCACCCTCCATATCTCTAAAAGCTACCGATATTACTTCTAAGTCTTTTTCAGATAATGTGTTTTTGGCAAGTTCAAAAGCTTCATTAGGATCATTTGTATTAATAAATATATTCATTTCTCCTGCTCCTATATGATGACCATCAACTTGATGTGTATTTCTTAAGGTTAGTTCAAGCTCATTTTCGATCATGAGAAATCGATCAAAATCATCTGCAGATGCATTTGTAAGTGGAAACTGTATAACTAACTGATAATTCATTTTATTGGGTATAACGCCCTGCAAAAGTGGTGAGTGATTCTGGCTTGGTTTTTGTGTAAACAAAAAGCGAGACAGGTTCACGAATCCATTTCATTCACTGGTTAGGTGTGGAGCTCAATTAGACCTCAGCGATTACTGCAATTGAGACCTTATGTCCTGGAATCTTTACTGGAAATTTAGCGCCTTGCCGAGCTGGTGGGTTGTCGGGAAACCACTTTAGCCATTCTTCATTCATGCCCGCGAAATCGTCCTCATCAGCAAGTACAAAAGTAGCACTGACAATTTTATCAAGTGAGCTACTAGCTTCTTCAAGAATAGCGACTATATTTTCAAGGCATTGTCGAGTTTGCTCTTGAATCGTAGTGCCTTTGATTATACCGGTCGCAGGATCATGCGGCCCAGTACCTGATACGAACACCAACCCAGCAGCCTTGACTGCCTGGCTTAATACCGCTGGTGGTTTAGCCGCCTTTGAAGTGAACACGATTTGTCTAGACATTTGACCTCCTTGGGAAGTTGCAGCTACTGATAATAGCTGATGTTTGTGAGCCTAACGCCTAAATAACTGGCGGGCGAAAGTGGCGGAATTTTTGCGGGTTTTGCAAAAATATCGACTCTTTTGACTGTCCATGTTAATTTTTTTGTTAGGCTTTTTTGTCATTAAATACCAACATTTTCCAATCCAGAAACATCACCAATTTCTGACCACTTTATGGGATTTAGGTTTGAATTTATATAATTAATGTTTGACAGCAATTGATTTTCTTCGGTAATAAACGCATCACAATAAGATGCCTCGATTACATGACGGTGATCATCTGTCTTATCAGGCGCAGGAGTTACTTTGTGTGCAATTGCTATAAAAATCATATAAATATTTGCCATTACTATCGATTTAAGCATTGGATATTTATCAATCCGGACTGCCAATTCAGATGCTTCGCTATTATTAATTGGTAGTAAATGTTCAATTAATACCGGTATCATAGGAGTATAGAAATCTAAAGTATCATCGAAAGAACGTAATCTTTTTTGTGGTGGATCGGTTAAAAATATCTCTACATTTCGTTTTCCAATTTCTGCATTATCAACTTTAAAACTTATATCTCTTGAAATAACAAAACGTCTAGCATTTTCATCAAAATCACCTTCAGAAAGCTTTAATATCTCTGCACGAGTCTCGGCTTCCCGTGCACCATACAAAAAACTATTAAATTTAAAATTGGAAAAATAATTGTTACATTCCGCCATAATTAAGGCTGCAGGAGTTTCAGATATTATTGGATTAACATCTTTTAATATTCCGAACATAATCTTCGCTTTTTCGTCACTATTTCCTGACAAAAAAGTTCGAGACAACTCATAAATAACGTGCAATCCAATTACAGGCTGGTAACCATAGCTCTCAAGAATAGCGCGCACTTCGATTCCACTAATGTTTGCATCGTAAAAGCGACATATTGCGTTTGTTTCGAGAAAAGCT
The DNA here is from genome assembly GCA_022566355.1 of candidate division KSB1 bacterium. Lineage (NCBI taxonomy): Bacteria > Pseudomonadati > Candidatus Zhuqueibacterota bacterium. Next base: position 1,273 of record JADFJB010000200.1, on the reverse strand, counting down.
TTTTTCATACGACACCAAGTTATTTAGAGACTAACGCCGCAAATAACCGGTCGCAAAAAACGCGTAGCGGTTTTTGCGGTCCGCGTTAATTTGCCTTGTTAGGTTACTTGTGATGCCACCATATTCTAAACCTAGTAACCACATACCAAACCAGTCCAACAAATAATAATATACTTGGTATAGCGGATTGTTCACCGCCTTGTTTCGCGGCATTGATGCCGACAAACAACCAGATAACGCCGACCCAAAATAAAATTGAAGCAATAATGATATGGACTTTTAATCGCTTGCTCGTTTCCTGAACGGTTGTAAGCGGTGCTCCAGCAGCTTTACTTCCTGCCGCCTCCGCAACAGGTGCACCACAGTGAGGGCATGTTGCAGCAGTGTTGGATACTTGGTTATTGCATTCGGGACAATTTATTAATGCCATTACGTTTTCTCCTTTTTTGTAACCTAACGCCCAACTCTGCTGCGGAGGCGCGACAGCGCCGGAGTCAGCAGGAGTTGCTTGTTAGCCATATATTCGATATGCATCTGTAGGTATCCTAAGTGCCAAATAAACTAAGCCGTTCAGCCCTATTGCCACGAACATTTGGTGCTTGAATGGGCGCACTTCTTCACCTTTTGCCAATTTGATATATGTGTCCGTATAAATCCAATAAATTACATAGGACATATATGCAATGAAAACTGCCATAGATAACAGGTCAAGTGCGTACACAATCGGATAAACCTTTGGAGGCCTTTCGAAAATAAGTCTAATTAGCCAATTATCGAATTTTTCATCTGTGTATTTTAGATAATCAAGCAATATTCCCCATAGGTAGTCAATCCAAAAATATATTCCGACCCCGTAGAGCGCTAAAAAGTGTTTGAATCGAATTAACCTACGTGTCCCTCGATGAAAATTTTCGTATCTTGCTAGTCTCACGTCCATAGGAACAATAAATATGGCTAACGCCCCGCATCACAGGGATTTTGCGGCGCGCAGCAGAGCAAAATATCCTTGTGAATGCGATTGTTATGTGCATGTTTGCAAATTATAGCCATACCAAAACTCACTGCCCTTTTGCTACCGAAAAGGAAATATTATTTCTCCTTAAAACCATCTTTAACCCATAACACTATTATATATGTTAGCGGTACGATTAAAGGAGCGAATAAAATTATGAACAGCCTCCCTAAAGTAATGTATCTAGGTCCGTCGAGATAATAAAAATAATGACCACCATACTTTGCTTTTTTGTATTCTAATTTACATAGGTACAACTTA
>JADFJB010000199.1 GCA_022566355.1 candidate division KSB1 bacterium | reverse complement strand
CCAAGTTAACAATTATCAATTCTATTCTTGGGATTATTTGAAAAAAATAGGGCGGTTACTCTTTTAGTCAATATGTTCTCCTTGCATTTTTGATTTTTTCAATTACCAAATTTGTTCATTGTTCATTGTTCATTGTTCATTGTTCATTGTTCATTGTTCATTGTTCATTGTTCATTGTTCATTGTTCATTGTTAAATTGCAGATTAAGAAACAGCTACGAATAGGATATGATTAAGTTTACCATCCAATTTGAATGTACTCATTCATAGCGCAGCGCATCAATTGGGTTAGCCAGCGATGCTTTTATCGCCTGGTAACTTATGGTAAGGATTGCAATTGCAACGGAAATAAATCCGGCAAAGAAAAACGACAAAACATTCGGATCAATTCGGTAAGCAAAATCTTGCAGCCATTTTTGCATTAAAAAATAGGATACCGGCCAGGCAACCAAATTTGCGAGAATGATTAGCTTGATGAAATCTGCAGATAAATTTTTGATGATTCCAGCCATTGACGCCCCAAGAACTTTCCGTATACCAATCTCTTTGGTTCGTTGTTCAGTTGTAAATGAAGCAAGACCAAAAAGACCCAAACAGGCAACGAAAATCGCAATGAAAGCAAAGGCCGTAAAGGTCCCGGCAACTTTTTCATCAGCCCGGTATTGCTTGTCAAACTCATCATCTAAAAAGAAAAATGAAAACGGTCGGTTGGGTACGAATTCGTTCCAAACATTTTCTATGGATTCCAAAGTTTCACGGATACCGGTGCCGCTTATCTTAATAGATATATAATTTAAGCTGAAGTTCCTTGAAGTAATGATTAATGGTTCTATCAGACTTTGCAATGATTTGAAATGGAAATTTTTAACGACACCGATCACTTTTCCTTCCGAACTGGACTGAAAACCGATTTTCTTTCCAATGGCACGATCCACAACACCCCAGTCAAATTTCTTTACCGCAGCTTCATTTAGAATAAAAGCAGATTGAGCATCGGTTTCAAACTCCTGCGAAAAAAACCTTCCTGACAACATTTCGAGATTGTAGATGTCTGCAAAATCAGTATCCACATTAATAAACCGCATGTCATTCCAGGCATCTGTGCCGTACTGGGAATCGACCCTATTACCTTCGATCCGAAAGACAGAATTATTCAAGCGTCTTCCCGGAATACCCGAACTTATGCTGCACATATCGATTTGAGGATTCTGCAGAAATCGATTTTTCAACAACTCATACTTTTTCCTGATACCCGCATCATGATGTAACGGTAAAACCAATATCTGTTCTTTGCTGAATCCCAATTTTTGATTGCGCATATAAGTCAATTGTTTGTGGATGACCAGGGTTGAAATTATGAGTGTCACAGAAATTGCAAATTGAAAGACGACTAAACTTTTTCTTAAATTGATGCCTCGAGTGCCAGATTTAAATGCACCTTTGACTGTGTCAATGGGTTTAAAAGCCGATAAAAAAAGCGCCGGATAGCTTCCCGCAATCACCCCCACAATTATTGGTAAAAGGACTATGATTAGAATCAAAGGGAAGTTGTTGGCAATATTTATTGTCAGTTGCTTACCCGTTAAGTCATTAAAAAATGGAACAAGGATTCTCATTGCAAATACAGACAAAACCGTCGATATCAAAGCCAGCACAATAGCTTCCCCCAAGAACTGTTTGGCTATTTGGGAACGCAGCGCGCCAACGACTTTACGAATTCCCACCTCTTTCGATCTTTCAATTGAACGGGCTGTGGCCAGGTTCATAAAATTAATACAAGCGATCAATAATATAAAAATTCCAATGGCTGAAAATATATAGATATAAGCCAATTTGTTATTAGCCTGCCATTCACTCCTTCTTTCTGAATTAAGATGAATAGCGGTAATTGATTGTAAATAATATTCCTGACGATAGCCGCTGCCCTTCTCTTGCTCCGGGATATACTTTTCTGACACATGGCGAATTTTTTCGGAAAACGCGGTTGGATTTGCACCTTCGGTCAATAACAGGTAATTATAACCACCAAAACTCCACCATGTAGAGATATTCCTTCCCATGCGGGGTAATGTATTATATGATGCCAGAAAATCAAATGTGAAATGAGCGTTTGCCGGAACATTCTTTACGACTCCCGTTATTTTGAATCGAACCGTATCTTGCACCAAAACAACCTTTCCCAACGGATCTTCAGTGCCAAAATATTTGTTTGCCATTTCTTCCGTTAGTACTAAAGAAAACGGATCGGTCAATGCTTTGACAGGATCACCCAACAAAAGCGGGAAGCTAAATACATCAAAAAAAGTTGAATCGGCAAAATGAAATGTTTCATAGAACTGATTTTCTCCCCATTTCAGTAGAACGTCCGGAATAGATCTGATTCTAACAGCTTTTTCTACTTCCGGGTAATCGCTTTCCAAAACTGGCGCTACACCGGGGCCCGAAGTTGCATAATGATCTACCAGGCCATCATTTGGCGGAAAAATATCGACAACTAAACGATAAATCCGATCAGCTTTTTTATGGAAACCATCATAGCTCAACTCGAATCCTACATAGAAATAAATCAATAAACAACAAGTAATTCCTACCGTCAATCCTGATATATTGATAAATGAATAAACTTTCTGTTTGAAAACATTTCGAAATGAGATTCTTAGATAATTTCTAAACATATTTTTTCCATTTCCTGTTTGAAGTTTGTAAAAAGCACAATGAAATTGAAAGATTTATAAGCATTTGGAAGGTAGACTCTGGGAATTGTAAATGGTTACAACCTAAAAGTTGGCAGGCTGCTGACTTGAGTTGAAATTCAAGCCATGCTATTCTTAATAACCCCTATTTGATAAAAAACAAGTGAGATTATTGCTTCAATTAAGGTTTTTGTGACGAAACAGAACCTGGATAAATTTTGCTTTTGGATTTGGATTATAAATTTGCACAAGCTCCCAGGCCGGGTCATAACTTTCAATATTATTTTTCAAATCCATAATTGAATTTGAAGTTTTCTCAACATGAGTTTGATCTCCAGCGGAAACAGTTTCAGTTTGCCATGGAAAAGCCGCAACCCTGAAACTAAACCGTTTCTTCTTCCCTCCAACCATAACCTCAACATCTGCCCCTTGCGCTTCTTCCAATTTCGGTACCGGTATACAAATTTCGTGCATGGATGTTACTCCTTATGTTAACGGAACTTTGGGTCTTTAAAGTTTAAATTTATAAAATATAGGGTATGTTATTAAGATGTTCATCTAATATTTTGTAAATAAAAATTATTTGATTGACTATTGGGAATTATTTATTGTTCATTGTTCATTGCTCATTGTCCATTGAATTCATTCACACTTCAACGCCTCCACCGGATTCAACAATGCGGCCTTGATTGCCTGAGTGCAAACTGTGAGTATGGCAATTATAAGCGCCAAGCCACTGGCAAAAGCGAACAACCAAGCTACCTGGATTTGATCGATACGATATGCGTAGTTCTCTAGCCATCGCTGCGAAATAAAATATGCCGCGGGCAAAGCAACAGCATTAGCCAAAATTACGAGCTTGATAAAATTCATCGAAAGTAATGTTACAATATTCGTAACCGTAGCCCCCAGCACCTTTCGAATACCGATTTCCTTTGTATGTTGATCCGCAGAATAGGCTATCAATCCGAATAGACCCAAACTAGCAATTAAAATTGCAATCAATGCAAAAAAAGCTATAAGCTGGGCCAGCTTCTGTTCGGCATTGTATAAAAGGTTGAGCTCTTCATCAAGAAATGAGTAAGTCAATGGTCGGTTCGGTACGAATTCACGCCAAATTGTTTGGATAGTCTCCAATGCTGGTTCCAATGAACTTGGAGCGACTTTTACCAGAAAAGTATATTCTAATTTATCTTTTAATGTAAAAACCATGGGCTCAATGGGTTGATGCAAAGCGCGCAGATGAAAATTTTGTAAGACCCCTACGATGGCAAATTTACTTCGCCCCAATGTAATGTAATTTTTTGAAGTATCTGAGTAAGTGAAATACTGCGATGCAGCTTCATTGATGACTACTGATTCTTTCAAATCGGACTTAAAATCTTCTGAAAATGCACGACCTTTCAAGATTTTAATATTCAAGGTTTCAATGTAATCATGATCAATGTGCAGATTTTGCACTTTGAATCGCTGATTGTCTTTATCCATCATGCCCCAAAAAGAACCACCCTTCCGCCCCGGAATTTGGCCGGAAGCAACTTTGACGATATATGGAAATTGCAGCAATCGATCTTTGAACGCCTGTCCTCGGTTTCCCAAAGCTCTAGAAATATCTGAGACAATGATAATCCGTTCTTTATCAAACCCTAATTTTTTATTTTGCATATACACTAACTGATAATATATGACAAGAGTTGTACAAATAAGAATACTTGTAATCACAAATTGGCCTACAATGAAGATTTTTCGCAAGCTGAATTTAGAGGATGTGAAAAGTCCACCATCTCTGGTCGCCAAAACCCCTCGCCTTGCCGAAAGGATGAACGCCGGATAGCTACCTGCAAGAAACCCCGTTAGTAATGCAAGTATGAGAAAACCTGGCAGCAGCATCGAATTAGTAAGATACTCATGGCCTATAGGTCGCTGCAAAAAGCCACTAAATACCGGAAGCGCTGTTTCAACCAGAACAATGGCCGCTATGAATGCAACAAGACTGAAGACCAGCGATTCTACAAGAAAATGCCTGACTAGCTGGGATCTTCTTGCACCTAGCACTTTCCGAATTC
>JADFJB010000198.1 GCA_022566355.1 candidate division KSB1 bacterium | reverse complement strand
AAAAAGCCAAAGAGTACTACTTGATGGCTATTGAGAAAAATCACGTAGATGCGATGTATAATTTGGCTTTATTGTATAAAACTAAATATAAGGATATCAAGAAAGCTGAGCAATACTACTTGATGGCAGCGGAAATGGAAGACGCAGAGGCAATGGAAAGCCTAGCTTGGTTGTACTTTAAAGAGATAATCCATAAAAAAGAAGCCATCAAATATGCAGAACAATCATACAAAAAAGAAAAAAATATTTTTATTGCAAATACATACGCAATGGTTTTACTATGGCATAATGAAATCGAAAAAGCTTATGAAATTGCCAATAAATTTCTGAAAGACAGTGAAACTTTTGATCAGTTCCCTGAAGATGTCCGCCGGTTTATAATGTTGTTAATCGCGAAAAAACAGTATCATCTTACACTGAAAATCTTCAATGAAAATCCTCATCACTTGAAAGACCGTTTCAAACCGATTTTTTATGCTTTGATGTATTTCATGCAAAAGGAATACCCCAACGAATATCGCAAAATGGGCAGCGAATTAAAACAAACGGTTGAGGAAATCATCGAGAAAATCCACCAGTTGGCTAAAGATTATGCATAGGTCTTCAGTTTTCAAGTGCAATTAAGCCATTTTGCTGAATACCTTCAATAAATTGTCACATTAAAAAAATTCACCATTACGTTTTAATTTCTTGTTGAACAAATAAAAAGCACAGTAATTATAATGGTACTAACTATTGCAATTTCCAGCTTAATTAACTATTAATAAGTGTCTGAACGAAAACGCAATAACTGGTGTAATCCCGGTAATTTTTCTGCTATCACGGGGACAAGCTTGAGCCGGATCTAGCCACTCCAGGTAAGTAGATTCCCGCTAAAAACATACGGGAATGACAGAATGTGTGTTTTTTCGTAGAAACACTTATTAAACAGTTTACCGGTTATAAGAAAACCCTAACTAAGGAAAGTTAATGAAGCTCCCCGAAATCCCTTTTGAAAAATATACACTGCCAAACGGTCTGCAAGTGATTCTTCATGAAGATCATTCGATCTCGTCAGTCGCTGTAAATGTTTGGTACCATGTGGGTTCAAAAAATGAGAAACGCGGGCGAACCGGGTTCGCACACCTTTTTGAGCATATGATGTTCGAAGGTTCCAAGCACAATCCCAATGAATATTTCGAGTTATTGGAGAAGGTAGGGGCAAATTTAAATGGATCGACTTCCGAAGACCGGACCAATTATTGGGAGCATTTACCGGCTAATTATCTCGAGTTGGCGTTATGGATGGAATCGGATCGTATGGGTTTTTTGTTACCGGCTATGGATCAGAAAAAACTCGATAACCAGATTGGGGTGGTTAAAAACGAGCGGCGGCAGCGCTATGAAAATCAACCGTATGGCCGGGTTTATGAAACCATGCTTGAAGCGTTGTATCCCCATGACCATCCCTACTCCTGGCCGGTTATCGGCAGCATGGAGGATATTACAGCCGCAACACTAGATGATGTAAAAGCGTTCTTCCAGCGGTTTTACACCCCTAATAATGCCAGTTTATGTATTGCAGGAGATTTTGAACCTGCCAGGGCTAAAGATTGGGTAGAACAGTATTTTGGCGATATCCCGCCAGGACCGCCGTTAGAAAGAATCAAAACCTGGATCCCAAAAATAGATGGCAAAAAACGAATGGAGATGCGGGATCGAGTCGCGTTACCGCGGATTTATATGGCCTGGCATACTCCTCCATTGTTCAAAGATGGCGATGCTGAGTTAGATACCCTGGCGAATATTCTTAGCAGTGGGAAAAATTCCCGCCTTTACAAAAGCCTGGTTTATGAAAAGCAGATCGCACAAGATGTGGGTGCTGTTCAAAGTTCTAATGAAATTGGTAGTATTTTTGAGGTTATTGTCACTGCCAAGCCGGGTCATTCAAATGTTGAAATAGAAACTGCCATTGAAACGGAAATGCAAAATATTCTGCAAACACCTCCCTCAAAACAGGAAGTGGAAACCGTTATTAACGGTTGGGAAGCGCGTTATATCCGGTTACTGCAATCGGTTGGTGGTTTCGGAGGCAAAGCAGATCTGTTGAATCAATATAACATGTTTATTGGCGAGCCAAATTATTTTCAAGATGATCTGAACCGTTATGCGAATGTTACCGCCGAATCTGTCCAATCCTACGCCAGGGAGTTTATCCGGACAGATCGACAAGTTGTGCTTCATGTAGATCCTGAAAACAGTCTCAAGGCTAAAACAAATTCCAGAATCGATAGAAATATAAAACCGACTGGCAGAGAAATCCCTAAGCTCAAAATACCCCATTTCGAAGAAGTTGAGCTTACAAATGGATTAAAACTAATTGTGGTTGAGCGTAATAATCTACCTCTGGTCCAGTTTAGTCTTGTCTTGAAAACAGGATGGGATGCCGACGATCCTGCCAAACCGGGCGTATCGAACCTGACTTCTGACCTTCTAGATGAAGGCACTTCAAATCGCAGCACGCTACAAATATCCCAAGATCTGAAATCAATCGGTGCGGTTTTAAGCTCAAGCTCTAGTTTTGATTCCAGTGGAGTTTCTCTGAATGTGTTAAAAAGACATCTTGATAAAGGACTTGATATTTATTCTGATGTGATTCTCAATCCGATTTTTCCTGATGAAGAACTTACCCGAAAGAAAAAGGATTATTTGGCTCGCATCATGCAGGAAAAGAATGAGCCCTTTATTTCTTCCGTAAAAGCTTTTCTACGCAAGTTGTATGGCAATACACACCCATATGGTCAATCTTATACAGGCAGCGGAACAGAAGAATCCATCCAGGCAATTTCAACGGAGAATCTCAAAGAATTCTACCAGAATTATTATCGTCCCAACAATGCTGTTTTAATTGTTGTGGGAGATATCGACAAAAACCAGGTTGTACAAAATATGGAAAAGATTTTCGGGAATTGGCAAATGACTGATTTGCCTTTAACTGAGATTCCACCATTCCAGCCGATTGAAAAATCTAAAATCTATATCGTCGATAAGCCAGGGGCAGTGCAATCCATCATTTGTATGGGACATTACGGCCAGCCGCGTAATAGTCCTGATTATTATAAATTGGATGTAATGAATACATTGTTAGGTGGAAAATTTACCAGTCGAATTAATATGAATTTGCGGGAAGACAAAGGATTTACTTATGGGGCCAGGTCGATGTTTAATTTCCGCAAAGAGATTGGACCCTTTCTAACCTATGCACCGGTGCATACTGAAAACACTGCTGAAAGTATTACGGAATTGCTTAAAGAATTTCGAGGAATTCGTGGAGAAAAACCAGTGACAGAAGATGAGATCAAAGATACAAAGAACAATTTAATTTTAAGCTATCCGCGTGAGTTCGAAACCATCGGAAAAATTGCCGGAAATTTTGTTGAAATGGTAACCTATAACCTGGCTCAAAACACATTGGAAGAGTATATACCGCAAATAGAATCGATAACGCCGGAAGATGTGATCGAGGTTGCCAAAAAACATATTCGTCCACATGAGATTCAGATTGTAGTTGTGGGAGAAAGAGAAAAAATTGAACCCGGATTAAATGAATTGAATATTGGAGAAATTGGTTATCTTGATGCAGAAGGGAATGAGATAGATCCGTAATTTATTTCTGCTTGCAATATGTATTCAACCGGTATTATAAATGACCATTAATATAAGTGAAATTTTTTATTCGGTACAGGGAGAAGGTGTTAGTATTGGCACTCCGGCTTTATTTGTTCGTTTGCAGGGATGCAATCTTACTTGTTCCTGGTGTGATACTCCTTATACCTGGAAGCCCGGACAAAATAAAGATTTCAAACGTTACCAGGTTTCAGATCTTGTAGATGAAATAGCCGGTCATATTCAGGCTGCGGTTTCCGCACCCATTGTCGTTATTACCGGGGGTGAACCCCTCCTTCAACAAGAACAGATAAAAAAAATAATCCAGCTTTTACGTGAGAGAGAAATTTTAGTACATTATGAGATAGAAACAAATGGTACGATTTTCCCCCATGCTCTTACAGAATTCAAGACAAATATTCAACTCAATGTTTCGCCTAAGCTTGCAAACTCAGATGTGCCGAAAGAGAAAAGATTTTGCAGGGAAATACTTGAACTTCTGGCATCGCCTGATTCCGGATTCCGCACCTTCTTTAAATTTGTAATCACAAATAAAACTGATTTTGATGAGATATTTACTGATTTTGATTTTATCCCCCGGGAGAAAATGATCATTATGCCGGAAGGAGTAACCAAAGAATCCCAGGTCGATGGATTATCCAGCTACGTTGAAATTTGTAAAGAGAATGGCCTTCGCTTAATCCCAAGATTGCATACGCTAATTTGGGAGAATAGGCGGGGAGTGTAGTTGAATGGACAAATTTCAACATTTGGTCATTCTCAGCGGCGGGCTGGATTCTTCGACCATTTTGGCCAAGGTTATTGATGAAAATGATGGTAAAGGGGTAAATGCCATTCATTTTTATTATGGACAAAGGCACCAGCGAGAAAAACAAGCTGCAAAAAAAATAGCTGAGTTTTACAAAATACCGTTACACCATCTGGATCTTTCAAACATTTTTTCATCCGTAAAAGGCAATGCACTTACAGATATCGACGAAGTGGAAATCCCGGAAGGTCATTACACGGATCCATCCATGCGTTTAACGGTTGTTCCTTTCCGAAACTTGGTGTTCATATCTTCAGGAGCTGCATTTGCAGCGTCGGTTGGCGCATCAACTTTGTATATGGGTGTTCATGCCGGC
>JADFJB010000197.1 GCA_022566355.1 candidate division KSB1 bacterium | reverse complement strand
CTCCTGTTCAGCTTCAGTTCATCAATGAACTTGTTAGCTTAGTGGTCTGTTCCATAAATTCGGTGACGTATTTTTAAACGGAGCTATAAGCTGTAGTAATTTGTTTATCTCAATTACCCCTCCTAACCTCCCCTTATCAAGGGGAGGAATTTCCCCTCCTTAGTTTAAGGAGGGGGTAGGGGAGGTTTAATAATATTGATAAGTACAATTTTAATACGTTACAGTAATTATGTTTTTATATACTTAGGCCTGTAATACTTCACGCAAGGCACTCACACAATATAAAATATTCTTCTTGCTGGAGGCATGGCCCATCAAGCCGATACGCCAGATCTTGCCGGCCATAGGCCCAAGTCCGCCACCGATCTCTAGTCCAAATCGGTTGAGTAAAGTACTTCTAACGGCTGCATCATCAGCGCCGCTGGGAATGCTTACGGCATTCAATTGTGGTAACCTTTCATTCTCCGGGACAAAGAATTGTAAACCCATCGCCTCAATTCCTTTGCGAAATTCCTGATGATTTTCCTGGTGCCTTTGCCAGGCGTTTTCGAGTCCTTCTTCCTGTAAAATAACCAATGCTTCATGAAATCCATAGAGAGCATTAATCGGCGCTGTATGATGATAAGCTCGTTTACTGCCACCCCCCCAATAGGCAGTCACTAAATTCAAATCCAAAAACCAGCTCTGGACTTTTGTTTTGCGGTTTTTTACCACGTCCATTGCTTTTTCATTGAAGCTGATAGGGGATAAACCCGGAGTGCAGGATAAACACTTTTGACTGCCGGAATAGACCGCATCAACTCCCCATTCATCAATTTTTAACGGAATTCCGCCCAGGGAGGTAACAGCATCAACGATTGTTAAGCAGCCATATTCGTGGGCTAGTGCAGTTAATAATTTAACGTCCGATTTTGCACCGGTTGAAGTTTCGGCATGAACAAACGCCAGAATTTTAGCATCAGGATTGGATTTAAGTGCGGCTCCGACTTTTTCAGTATCTACGGCCCTGCCCCAATCGTCCTCGACCATTATTGCCGTAGCACCACAGCGCTCGACATTTTCTTTCATTCGACCGCCAAAAACTCCGTTTTGACAGACGATCACTTTGTCGCCAGGTTCGACCAAATTCACAAAACAAGCTTCCATTCCGGCAGACCCGGGAGCTGAAACAACCATTGTCATTTCATTTTTAGTTTGAAAAGCATATTGCAGCAACTCTTTGATTTCATCCATCATTCGAATGAATTCCGGATCTAAATGTCCGATTGTGGGTCGAGACATCGCTTGTAAAATCCTTGGGTTGACATCTGATGGCCCAGGTCCCATTAGAACCCGGTTTGGTGGTTGGAAGGATGAAATATTCGTCATAGAATTCTCCTGGTTTCGGTTTTGTGATTTATTTAAAATCGCATGAGTCTGGTTAAATTGCAAGTACTATTTTGATATGAAATCTACAAACTTTAAAAACAAATTGGAATTTTCCGAAATAAAAATGACATTTCAAATTGATAGTAACAATTTAAACTTAAAACGATTATATACTCTACGCACATAATAATGATCTCATCAAATTATCATCACACTTATTGGTTTTAAGCCTTCGTTAGATTTAAGGATTTACGATATGATAAAGAAGTTTTTTGATCAAATAAATAAGTTTCCAATCCTGTTTCTTGTTTTGATATTCCCTCTGGCAGCTTTTTCCCAAACCCGCATTATCATGGATGGAGAGTTTAGCGATTGGGATTCTTTGTTCCCCGTCCACCAAGATCCATCCGGAGATATGAATAATGGCGCGATCGATTTTGGTAAAATCTGGATGTCCAATGATGACGAATATCTGTTTATCCGTATTGAACTAGGTGATGAAATTAACCTGCAGGATTTGAATGATATCCATATGTACCTGGACACCGACAATAACAACGCGACTGGCATGCAGATAAACACGATTGGCGCTGAGTTGGTTTGGCATTTTGGTGGTAGGAACGGGCAGTTTTATTTTGGCAGTAACATCACTGGAATACGGCATTCCAATATTGGTATTGTGACTGCACCCACTGTTTCATCGAATGAATTCGAAATCGTATTAAATCGAACTGCAAAACCATTTCAGGAATTTGAGCTTTTCACTCAAGAGTCCATCAAAATTCAATTTGCGAATGGCGGCGAGAATACGGATTTTTTACCCGATCTGGGGCAAACAATTTCTTATGAATTTACTTCTCAGACTTCCACTGAATTACCGCCAATTTACGTAGAGAAGCAGGACGATAACCACTTGCGCATTCTTAGTTACAACGTAGAGAGGGATGGTCTCTTTGCAATCAGCAAGAAAGTAGCTTATTCAAGAATTTTAGGTGCAATTGAGCCTGAGATCATCGGTTTCCAGGAGATATATTCTAATACGGCAGCTCAAACGGCTCAACTGATCGGTACTATTTTGCCTTTACCAACTGGACAAAATTGGCATGCTGCTAAAATTGACCCGGACATCATTGCGGTCAGTCAGTACCCAATTAAGAGTTCATATTCAATTCAGAACAACGGCGCATTTATTATCGACTTGAGACCAAAACATAATTCGGATTTACTTTTTATTGTCGCTCATCCACCCTGCTGTGACAATAACCAGGGACGTCAATTTGAAATTGATGCGATTATGGCGTTTATCCGTGATGCAAAAACTCCGGGAGGCCGGTTAGATATCGCGCCAAATACACCGATTATCATTGTCGGTGATATGAACCTTGTTGGGTTTGCACAACAGTTGAAAACGTTGCTTACCGGAGACATTTTGTTTACCGGGCAATTCGGTGCAGCCTTTGCTCCAGATTGGGATGAAAGTGACTTATCCAAACTATTCCCTATGCAGGTTGAATCTCCCTTTGTTTTTACATGGTGGGACGCGAACAGTTCTTTCAGTCCCGGAAAACTTGATTATATTGTCTTTACAGACAGTGTTCTGGAACCGGAAAACGGCTTCGTCTTATTTACTCCGGCACTATCTTCAAATTCACTAAGTTCATATGGTTTAGTATTTGATGATACCATAGAAGCATCTGATCATTTACCCGTTGTTGGTGACTTTTCTCTAAAAATAACTACAGATGTCAAAGATGAGAACGATGTTCAAGTACCAAACAACTTCAAATTGGAACAAAACTATCCAAATCCTGTTTTTTCCTCAACTACAATATTATTTACACTTGATAAAAAGGCTAAAGTAGACCTGTCCATTTACAATATGCAAGGACAATTAATCCGCAAATTGATAACAGGGGAATTGACAAAAGGCCCTTATGAATTTAATTGGAATGGGACGGATTCTTCATCAAAGCCAGTTGGCAATGGGCGCTATTTTTACCGGCTAACGGTTGATGGAAAGAAAGTGCAGAACCAGATGATCCTTATGAGGTAATAAACGGAAAAAGATTTTGAGTTTTGTTTGGCTTTTACAATTTATTTTATACTTGATTCTAGTATAAGCTTAGGCTATTGTTTGTGAATAAATAATCAATGTCAACATATAGGACAAACAATAGTTTTTTCTTGATCAAATATAACCTTTTTAAAATTAAACTTCTAATGTGCCATAACCAATACCAGGATCAATCCTTCGCCTCGTGCCAAACCTTCAATCGCTTTACCGATAATTGCTCCTTCACAAGCTTTTACTTCGGCACAAAGCTGGGCATAACCAGGTTTATTGGATACCATTAGCAAGTTTCCGGGAAATATTGATCCATTTTCAGTTGTGGCTTTCACCGGAACTTGCCCCATTAGAGCCAGCATAGGTTTACTTTCAAGAGCCAAATCCGTAGTTGTCTCCAAATCTTCACGACGATTTCCTAATGTAAATCCCGGGTTTGTTGTGATAACACCAGCAATCAACTGACTGTTGCCGCGAGCTTTTCGATAATACCCAGGTTTGTTCGGATCCAGTTCCACTACATCACCGGATTCAACTTTCTCAGAAACATTAATACGCTCTGCCATATCAGCCCCACCGCCTATAAAAGAATTCTTCGTAAAGACGTTGCCGGAGGAGCGTTCCACACGAAATACCATGTCAGCTTGCGTAGGTAGAAGAGCTCTAAGGGCATTGATACGCCCGGCTCCTAATTTTCCTGCAAATGATGGATTTTTCTGATCCAAATCATCAGCTGTATTCTCAATCTGTGTCTGAACATCATGAGGAGTCCATTCGGGATATTTAGCAAATAACAATGCTGCAACGCCACTGACGTGTGGAGCAGCCATTGAAGTTCCACTCTTTAAACCATACTGATTAACCAGTTTGGTGCTTAATATGGATGAACCAGGAGCTGATATATCCACCCAGTCACCAAAGTTAGAAAATCCTGATTTATGGTCATTGTGGTCTGTACTAGCAACAGCGAAACTATTTTCGAAATTGGCAGGGTAAAAACCTGGATCATCCTCACTATTATTTCCTGCAGCAGCGATAAAGAGAGCACCTAAAGAATTTGCATAATTGATTGCATCTTGGAGAGTTTGCGAATAATAATCTCCCCCCCCAACTGTTATTAAGAATTCGTACTCCATTATTTGTACCATAATAGATGGCTTCAACAGCTTTTACATCCCCATGACCGGATTCTCCAATAGATTTCAAAGCCATTAAGCGGCCATACCATGAAATACCTGCAATACCAATATTATTATCGCCAACGGCGCCCACAATACCGGCAACATGAGTGCCGTGTCCATGATCGTCGAAAGGATCATTATCATCGTTAACAAAATCCCAGCCATTGATATCATCGATATAACCGTTACCATCATCATCTATCCCATTGTTTGCAATTTCTCCATTGTTCGTCC
>JADFJB010000196.1 GCA_022566355.1 candidate division KSB1 bacterium | reverse complement strand
CCCAATCCACCTATCCTGTTTCAGCATAATATGATAATCTTTTGAAATTTAATTTATAGAGCAAATTCAGTGAGAATTCTCTTTTTTCTATTCTTCTAATTGGAAAATTTGTGTTGTTAGGTTTTTTAGTTAATTTAATAGAGTGATAGTTCATTTGTAAGTACAAATTTGAAATAAGTGATCCTTCAACAAAAAAACCACTACCAAAATGTCTTGCAGTAAAAATTGGACTATAGAGAAGATTTAGATTATTCAACCCTATCTTTCATGAACCGCAAAGACGCAAAGATCGCCAAGAGGAAAAGTGACAAGTTTTAGTATTTATCATTTGAAACTGTAGTTGCTTAGTTATTAAAACATATTTTAGTCTGACTCTTTGTTTCTTTGCGTCTTAGCGCCTTCGCGGTGAAAATTTATGAATAATTCAAATTTTCCGCCAAAAAGATCGTGGTTCATTGATCCTGGAATTCCCAATATATCGAAGAAATCCCAATATGTTGGGACTTTAGCAATCCACTGTCAAAATATCCCCTAATGGTTAACTTTAATAATTTTAAAGGGTTGTGATTGTTATTACTACCCTATTTTGTTTTGGCACAGCGATTGTAATCTATCTGCAGAAACAAGATACGAAACTAAAGGAGCTTAAGATGGCCAATACAATCCTGTTAAACGAATTCAAAAGGAGCTTTGACGCTGCCTTTAGAGAGCTATCAAGTTTATGGAGTATACAAATAGTAATGAGAGGAATAGTCATGAACAAATTATTTTATATCATAAGCTTTCTAGGGTTAGTTATGCTATTAGATCTAAGAAAAAATCCGCTGGGTCCCAATGATCCAATGCTGGAGTTGACTCTTTCAACATCGGTGTCTTCAGCGCAAGGTAGAATCGACACTTCTGATCAGTTAGTGATAAATTATACAGAAACACCCGACAGCTCCCTCACAAACAAAACTGTCCTATCCCCTATCACTGATGCTAACACGGCTTCGGCCCCACCGAAGAGTTCATATTTCTAATGATTTTATGGTACCACTTAACTAATCTAAAAGGAGAATAAAGACATGAAAACTACGAAAATCTTCCTCGCCATCTTACTGACGGCAGTACTCTCGGGGTTTTCCCACGATGACATAAGATCAGGCTATGACCGCGAAATTAATTTTGCAGAACTCAAAACTTTTGGCTGGGTTAGCGTTAGAAGGCCTCTATATTCCGAAGCCAATCCATCCACAGAAAATACCCTCCTCGAAAACCGAATAAAAAGGGCGGTGCAAGAGAAACTAACGACGCTGGGATATGAAAAATTGACGGCTAGCAATCCGGATTTTCTAATTGCTTATCATATCGAAGTTGTGAATAAGTTGTACTTGACCTACGATGGCTATGGCAATGGTAAAAATGGTGCAAGTGTCCACAGTTATGGAAGTCACCGTTACCGCAAATACGGTCTGGGAAAATATGGCTACGGGAGATACGGCTATGGCAGATACGGACACGGCGGATTTTATGGATATAGCGGCTCGCGCCCTGAAAGACTTAAGACCGGCGAATATAAACAGGTAACTCTAATTTTGGAGTTTGTAGACCCCGATTCAGATCAACTAATCTGGCGTGGACGATACGTAGGCGCTGTTATGGACTGGGAAATAAGTGAAAGGAAAATCAGAGATGCCGTAAATCGGATTTTTAGAAAATTCCCTGGCAACCGAACAGAAACAACTGAAAACCGTTGGGTTTGGGATCGTGACAATTTGATCTTTAAACCTGTCGTTAACAAAAATGAGAGATAAAATGATAAGTTCGAACCTAATATACGCCAACCTGAACGAAGCGAATCAACCGGAAAAAGTTCCGGAACGTCCAATGGCGGCAAATATGCTTAGGTCAACAAAGTCCACAATCTGAAAAATTATCTATCCATCCAAATATCCCAATAAAGTTAAGAAAATCGTTGATTATAGGTTCCTCAACTAGTACTATTCATTGTTATTGAACAAGGATATTTTCCTGATTAATAACCATAAACCATCAAGGGATAAAAATAAATACATTATGATTGGTAAAATGATAATTTCATAGGAATTGAAGAATCATGGTCACGATAATAAAATTTGTTGAGGTTCAGGCATCTAGTCAGATTTTAGAACCCTTCGTTTCTTTTTGGATGAAGTTTAGCATGGCGTTGTCGTTAAAGAAATTCAAACGGGTCGCCGAATCCACTTTCATTAAGATAGAACAAAATAAGGATGACGCTCGTGCTGCACATCCTTCTTAAACAGTGGCAGCCAATTGCTGCAGTTCTCGTCCTGGTTGTTTTCTGGATGTGGGAAACAGCTTCGCCGTTCTTTGAGAAACCTAAAAACCGCGTGCGGCATGCGGCTCGCAATCTTTCCATTGCTGGCATAAATGCTGTGATATTAGGTTTAGTATTTTCAGGAATAACGGTAACGGTTGCCTTGATTACAGAATCCCGCCAATTAGGTCTGCTAAACTGGTTAAAAGCGCCCGCAACAATCCATGCTGTATCGGCTTTTCTAATCATTGATTGTTGGACGTACTGCTGGCACCGATTAAACCACCGGATTCCGTTTCTGTGGCGATTCCACCGCATGCATCATAGTGATCCAGGAATGGATGTTACCACTGCAGTACGTTTCCATTTGGGTGAGATTACCATTTCATCGATTCTTCGTCTTGGGATTATTGTCCTGATTGGTATCCCAATTTGGTTGATTATTTTATATGACATCGTGCTCTTAACAATAACTCAGTTTCATCATGCGAATATCGTACTCCCCAAGCACTTGGATCGGTTCATTCGTTTTTTTATCGTTTCTCCGAATATGCATAAAGTTCATCATTCCCGGGCCAGAATTGAAACCGATTCGAATTACTCCAGTGTGCTTTCGATCTGGGATCGGATATTCAGAAGTTACCGGGAAAAGGAAAATTATCGAGAGATAAAATATGGATTGGAGAACTATGATGATGATAATAAACAATCGGTTAAAGGACTCTTAAAAACTCCCCTTTTTAAATCTTAATGTGAAAGGCCATAAAATTAAATCCACTAATATTGTCGAAGGTTGCTTATCAAGCGAACTTTATTTATTTTAGGGGAGAAAAAATGTAGACAGATTGGGCCATTTAGTGCACATGATTTCGCACACTTTTTTTAACAATTATTATCCACCCATCTTCTACACCCCTGATCTGAGATAGGTAATGGCACATCAACACAATAACATCAACAATATCAAAACGGTATTTTTCCTGAACCTCGGCTTTACCGTTCTGGAAATCATAGGCGGTTTCTTGACAAACAGTTTGGCAATCCTTTCGGATGCAGTCCATGATTTGGGCGATAGTTTTTCTCTGGGCCTGACATGGTACTTAGAAAACTATTCAAAAAAGGGGAGAGACAAAAACTATTCTTATGGCTACAGGCGCTTTTCGCTGCTTGGCGCGTTCATCACGGCGATCGTTCTTATTGGCGGGTCGATATTTATCATATCTGAAGCTGTTCCAAGAATTATCGAGCCCGAGCGTTCACACGGCCCCGGAATGGTTTTTTTTGCCGTGATTGGGATCGCTGTCAATGGCCTGGCAGCTTTTAGATTAAGAAATGGCAAATCAATGAATGCGCGAATGGTTGTTTGGCACCTACTGGAGGATGTGTTGGGATGGATTGCCGTATTGATTGTGGGTACGATCCTGCTATTTAAAGAAATCTACGTTCTTGATCCTATATTGTCTATATTGGTTACACTCTATGTGTTATATAACATGATTCGAAATTTGAGAAAGACTTCTTCGCTGTTCCTGCAAGCCACACCTGAAAATGTTGATCTTCCTGAAATTGAAAAAAAGATAGTGGGCCTAGACAAAGTGCAATCTATTCATCATGCACACACATGGTCGCTGGATGGCGAAAATCACGTATTTACGACTCATATTGTAGTAAACGAAAACACCACACAGGATGAAGCTTCGCAGGTAAAGCATGAGATAAAGGCTATGGTCGCGGACATGGGCTTTGAGCATGTCACATTAGAAATTGAATACCCGCATGAAAAATGCAGGATGCGAGACCATGAATAGTTTCTTTACATCAAAACGTTTCTACTTGGATTATGTATACCAATGTCATTATGCGACAGCAATTCGTGGACTCTGACGCAATTGTATTGGTTGGGCTTGAAGGTTTCAAGTTTAGTTTCAAATACTGGAATAATTTTCAGGTCAAAAGACACTTTTAGCGGCAGGCAAACTGCATTACTACGAAAATAGGTAGATCGGATTCCCTGTAAAAAAAGATTCTCATATTGAAACAATACTATTGTAATAATAAATATTTATCCGTATATTAACACATCAAGGAACCGAACCAAGCAAGGACGCTATTATTAGAAAAGAGGTTTTTTATTGTTTCTATTAGCTTCTCAAAGTTTTCTTGCTTCCCCCCAAAAACCAACTGATTCATATTTATATGGATGTGACATTTTTATCATAAAAATGACAATTTCTTTGTTTGACTTTTATAGTCAATTTATTATGATTTACCAATATCAACATGCGAGTTTTACAAAATAATTACCTGAATAAAATAGGACATATACATAACGCAGAAAAGCTGCAAACAAAATTCAGCTAAAAGCCAACAGCTTTACGGTGTAATAATATAGATAAAAATAACAAGCTCTAATTCAAAGGAGTTAACAAGATGCGTACAATCTTAAGAAGTATGACCCTGGTGGCGCTTAGTCTCTTTGGTTTCCAAACCGCGTTTGCCAACGATGTGGTGGTTAGCAACTCCACAGTCACAGGACAAGATGCACTTAATCACGTCGCTTTTGTGCAGTTTGACATCACCTGGGAGAA
>JADFJB010000195.1 GCA_022566355.1 candidate division KSB1 bacterium | reverse complement strand
ATATAAAAAATATCCGGAACGTTTTGTGAAGGGAAAACCAGAAGTGAAAAGGTTGCAGCAAATGGTGTGGATTAATAAACCGAAAAACTAGCTTAAATAAAAAATGAAAAGTGTCTCATTTTTATTGACAGGAACCGACAATAAGTCCTAGAAATCAGCGATTGTATATATTATTAGAGAAACTTTGATAATAGAGAATGTTTTTTCAAATGATTAAATTCTCAAATTTTATTAATATTCTCAAAATAAGTTACTATTGCATAAAACTACATTTCATATTCCTTTGGTAGGAGAATAAGTCTAACTATGATCCTACCTATTTCTGTTCCCAGGACCATTCTTGTTTTTATTTCAGTAATTACTTAAATCCTATCTTGGTTTATCTTAAGTCCTAAAAGAAAGCATCCTCCGCCAGAACCAAAAGAAATTTGTATACTAACCACCCTTGTTTTGTAAAACATTATTTGTATTGTTTACCTCCTTGCTATGATCTCTTCTTGAGGATATAAAATCGCCTTTAATGCAGTCATGGTTTAAAAGCTTATCAGGGGATATCAAAAGTGACTGGGAATTATTTGAGAAATAGCATTAAACCGCTTTTAAGGAACGAACACTAAACACTTCACTTTTCTTCAAAGTTTCAATTTCAGACTCCGATACAGTTATAACGGCAAAGGTATCTCCTAGTGCATTGAAAACTTCCAAAGAATATCCATCTTCGGAGGTATCCGACGGATGGTGTTCTACGATTGTTGCTACATCTCCCTTTTTTAATTTCTTTTCGGGAATATCTTTAAGTAAGGCTACTTCTTTAAATAGTTTGTATTTCATTTTTTATGCAATTTACACATTCTGGCTAATAAAAACAACCTCTATTTAAAAATGCATGTGTACCGAACAAGATAATTTAAACATCAACAAAATGACTACAAAGTCACCAGGATATTAGCTTCTCTTTTTTTGATTCTATTCTCAGCACCTTTTGTGTTTTCTGTGAACTTTGTGGTAAATATTTATTATTGTATGTCATTAATTCAAACTTGACTGAAAATTCGCAATATTCTCTTGATAGAAGATTCAATAAGTAGAACTCATTTTATCCGAAAGGAGTAATGATGTCAGATTGGAATAAGCTTTTTCTGCACGAAGAAATCATGCTGCTTGCTTTCCGAGACCAGGAGGGTACAGTTGAAATCGGAAGCATGTATAAATATGCAATTGGTGGAGCGATTCTTGCCGAACTGCTTTTAGGCAATCGTATTAAGGTTGTTGCGACAAAAAGAAAAAAGTTTGTGGAGCTCATCAGTTCCAAGCCTTTCGGTGATCCTGTGATCGACGAATGTATCAAAAAAATTCAAGATTCCAAACGCCGTGCTTCGCTCGAAACCTGGGTATCGAGATTTACTGGTGTTAAAGATCTCAAGAATCGTATTGCAATACAACTATGCCGCCGCGGTATATTGCGTGCCGATGAAGACAAAGTTTTTCTTATTTTTACCCGGAAAATTTATCCTGAGGTCAATCCGGAGCCGGAAAAAAAATTGATCGGACGATTGCAAGTTGCAATTTACACTGATGCGGAACAGATCGATCCTCGAATTGTTGTCCTCCTTGCATTGGCAAATAGCGCGGACCTACTCAAAATGTCCTTCGACAAGAAAAGACTCAAAGAGCGTAAAAAAAGGATCGAAAAAATTATCAATGGTGATTTAACCGGTCATGCTACCAAAGAAGCCATTGAAGCCATGCAAGCGGCTGTTATGGTTGCTGTCATAACACCGACGATTGTGACGACGACAGTCAGTACTTGATTTGATCACCCTTCGATACAAAGTCGGTTACTCAGGATGCTCCTTTGGAAAGAATAAAGCTAAAAACGAGCATCCCGAGCAGTAATCAATTATTTTTTTTATGATTGTGTATCGAGGGGTGCTAAAGATTACTAAAAAAACAAACTTTTATGGTGTAATAATATAAAAGTTCGTATCGGTTAGAAAGTTAATAAATTGGCCGATAAATAAGTGATGGATATCTATGGATCGAATATTCCGCCAAAATGGCCGGAGGTGACAGTTGCTGCTAAAAATTCATTGAAGTGTGGGTAGAACATACCATCCCTAAAGAATTCGAAAAACCATTAACATTTGACAAAATGCTTAACATTAAGGAGTTTTAAGTATGAGTGAATTAATAAAACCGCATGGTTCGGAAACACTAAATCCTTTATACGTAATGGATGATGCCCAAAGAGCATCTCTGGTTAAAGAAGCGGAAGGGCTCCCATCTGTAGTGGTTTGTTCAGCTGCATCTGCAAATGCAGTGATGATGGCAGGCGGGTATTTTAATCCGTTGACCGGATATATGAATGTGGCCGACGCAATGAGTATTGCTGAGAATATGAAGACTACGAATGGAGTATTCTTCCCAATACCAATACTCAACATGGTTAAGGATGTTTCCGTTATTCAAGATGAAAAGATGATTGCTCTACGGGATCCTAATGTTGAAGGAAATCCGGTGATTGCTATTCAGGAAGTAGATGCCGTCGAGGAGTTCACCGATGAGCAGATGAAAACAATGACTATGAAAATCTTTCGGACCGATGACACGGATCATCCGGGTGTTGCCGCTTTCAACTCAGTTGGAAGGTTTACTGTCTCCGGTCCTATCAAGGTTCTAAGCTTCTCATATTTCAAGACTGATTTTCCGGATACCTTCCGGACAGCTTATCAAATCCGTGATGAAATGAGCCAGCGGGGTTGGGAAAAAGTAGTCGCTTTTCAGACCCGCAATCCAATGCATCGGGCGCATGAGGAGCTGTGCCGGATGGCTTATGAACGGCTGGGCGCTGATGGCATCCTGATCCATATGCTTTTGGGAAAACTAAAACCAGGTGACATTCCTGCAGATGTTCGTGACGCTTCGATTCGTAAAATGGTGGAACTTTACTTCCCGCCAAATACGGTGATGGTTACCGGGTATGGATTTGACATGCTCTATGCTGGTCCGCGCGAAGCGGTGTTACATGCGGTATTCCGCCAAAATTGTGGTTGTACTCATTTAATCGTTGGCCGCGATCATGCAGGTGTTGGTTCTTATTATGGTGGTTTCGACGCCCAGGCGATTTTTCATGATGAGGTTCCCGAAGGTGCGTTGGAAATAAAAATCTTCGATGCCGATCACACTGCCTATTCCAAGAAACTGAATGAAGTAGTCATGATGCGCGATTACCCGGATCATACCAAGGATGACTATGTTTTCCTTTCCGGCACAAAAGTTCGTGAGATGCTGACCAACGGAGAGGACCTCCCTCTGGAATTTTCCAGACCCGAAGTGGCCAAGATTCTAATGGATTACTATATGTCTTTGAAGTAATAATATTTCTCACCACCCGGTAAGCTGCAGGTTGAAGGTTACTGTTATGAGGGGGAATAGATTCATAGAAGCTCTAGCTGAGATTATGGCGTGAGATAATATATTTGTTCATTCTAATTTGCGTGCTTTTTTAGCATCTGGTACTAGCTATTTTGACAAAATCCAGATTAAGTATGATTTTGGAAAAGTACGTACTATGTCACTGTTTTTAATTCTTGCTGGTTTCTTCCGATTTCAATCTCGTAGGGATACCATATTTATAGCAATTCTATTCCTTTGGTCTCGTTAAAGTCCTGTAAGGACGAGATATAAGATGCCAAGTGTTCTCTATTTCGTCCCTACCGGACAATACCTTTTTTTCTTGTAGCATGGTTGCTATAAATATTTTGTCCCTACCGGGACTGTAAAAATAGGGGTAACACAATTTTATAGATTGATAGAAAATAAACTTGAAATCCAACTTGACAATAAATACATTGTCAAATGTTATGACAATAAAAACTTTGTCAAAGGAGTATGACCGTGAAGATTCAAACAGGAAATCCTGTTGGTGGCGAGAATTATTTTAAGAGACCACGATTAATCGAAAAGGCATGGGATATGATTGAAGCCAGTAACCATATCCTGATAGCCGCACCGAGAAGAGTGGGGAAAACCTCGTTGTTAATCCATCTTAGGGAAAATCCTAAAGATCATTATAACATGCTTTTAATCGATACTGAATCCATCAATAGTGAAAATGAATTTTTTAGAAAGATTGTTAATAGAATATTGAGAACAGATTATGTGCGAAAATCACAAAAGGTCTTAACTTTTTTGGAAAAACATAAACCGACTATCAAAAAAGTGGGCCCGGATGGGGTGGAATTCGGTGTTAGTGAAGAGCATGACTATTTAAATATGCTTACCAGAATATTGAAATCCAGCGACTCGAAAACCAACAAATTGGTTATTATGCTTGATGAATTTACACAGACTTTAGAGAACATCATAGTTGATGAAGGGGAAAGTTCAGGGAGACACTTTCTGCAGAGCAACCGGGAATTGCGGCAGGATAAGGAGATCAGTTCATGTGTGCAGTTTATTTATACCGGTTCAATAGGTTTGGAAAATGTTGTGAGTAGTATGAATTTGATCGGATCGATAAATGATCTCTCCCGGCTGGAAATTCCACCCCTCAATAAAAAGGAAGCACAACAACTCATCACGCTTCTTATTGAAAACGTTGATTTTGATTTATCCAAGTCGATTACCGATTATATCCTTCAACAGATTGAATGGTTGATTCCATTCTACTTTCAATTGATTCTGGATGAATTACGAAATCTCCATCGGGATGAAAACTTTAACCAGGTTACTGAAGCTATTGTGAACCAGGCTCTGGATGGCATGTTGAAGCAGCGACAACATTTCGAACATTGGCATACGAGATTGCGTGGTTCTTTAAAAGGTGGTGAATATAACTTTGTCAAAGAACTTTTAAATTTAATATCCGAGAATAACACAATCGATTCAAATGAGATA
>JADFJB010000194.1 GCA_022566355.1 candidate division KSB1 bacterium | reverse complement strand
AGAACATTGTCATTTTTTTCTAATAAAATTCAATCGATAAAAAATTGACTTTTAACCGAATAACTTAGTGGCTATGAATTATCCAGGTTAACCGATAGCTTTCAAATTTACAATACGTTGGAATGAACTTAGCTGGTCACCCATTCGGATATTTTGCTCATTTCTTTTGCACTTTGTAAAACAATTCGTTCATATCCAACGACCAACTGCTAATCGCTCAATTTAAGTTTTTTACTCCATAGATAATTGAGGAAATATTTATGAGTCTGGAAAGACTGGATAGAATAAAACCCTTCCTGGTTATGGATGTTTTGGAACGAGCAAATATCATGGAAAGGGCAGGAGAAGACATCATTCATTTTGAAATTGGTGAACCAGATTTTGAAACTCCAATAAAAATTCGAGAAGCTGCTATTAGGGCTTTGGATAGAGGGGAGACCCACTACACTCACAGTTTGGGAATCTATCCATTAAGAGAAGCTGTTAGCCGCTGGTACCGAAAAAGATATCGTGTTGATGTCGATCCTGAACAAGTGATTATCACAATGGGAACTTCACCGGGCCTACTGTTGGTGTTATCTGTACTGGTTAGTACCGGCGATGAAGTGATACTATCCAATCCCGGTTATGCTTGCTATGAAAGTTTTATTCGATATTTACAAGCCCGGGCAGTATCCATTTCGGTTTTTGAAGAGACTGGGTTTCAGCTTTCGATCAGCAATGTTCTGCAAAAAATCAATGCAAAAACAAAAGCGCTTTTAATCAATTCGCCTGCTAATCCTACCGGAGTTGTATTGTCTCCTGAGGTAATGGTTGAGTTATCAAATATTGGCATGCCGATCATCTCTGATGAAATTTATCATGGTCTGGTTTATGAAGGCCGGGTGCATTCGATATTAGAATTTACAACCAATGCATTTGTATTAAATGGATTTTCGAAATATTTTGCGATGACAGGTTGGCGGCTTGGATATATTATTGCACCTGAAAAATATGTCAGGTCCATTCAAATATTACAACAGAACTTTTTTATTTCTCCAGCAAATTTTGTTCAACACGCGGGTTTGGCGGCACTGAATGATGATCATCCTGAAATTGAAGACATGGTTTCTGCTTATAAAAAGAGAAGAACAGTCATGATCGACTCGCTTCGTTCTATCGGTTTCTCAATCAATTCCAATCCCGGTGGAGCCTATTATTGTTTTTGTCAATGTTAAACATTTATCACAAGATTCCTTGAAATTTACTATGGAATTATTGGAAAATGCTAAAGTAGCTGTGGCGCCCGGAATCGATTTTGGTAGCAATGGCGAAGGCTACCTTCGATTCTCTTATGCTACTTCGATAGAGGATATTCACGAAGGAGTGAGCCGTCTCAAAACATATTTATCAAATAGAATGGGTGGTTAATGGAATTTAATGCCAGAAAACGTATAGAACTGGAAGAGATTGAAGACCGAATTTTGGCGCCCTGGGGAATCAAAAGCGCCGGCCATAATAAGACGAGGCAGACTGAAGAAAATGAGCACGATTATAGAACGAATTTTCAACGTGATCGCGATCGCATCATCCATTCCAGGGCATTCCGGCGGCTAAAGCATAAGCGTCAAGTTTTTTTAACCACTACAGGCGACCATTACCGCACCCGGTTAACTCACACTCTTGAGGTTGTTCAGCTGTCTCGAACTTTGGCCAGATCTTTGGGTGTGAATGAAGATCTGACGGAGGCCATTGCCCTGGGTCACGATCTGGGCCATACGCCATTTGGACACATTGGCGAAGTTGCATTGGATCGTATCCTCAAGGGTAAAGATCATTTGGATGGAATTTTAGACACACAGGATTATGGTGGCTTTAAACACAACTACCAGAGTGTTCGAATTGTTGACCGGCTCGAAAAAAAATATAAATTTGATGGACTCAATTTAACCACAGTTGTTAGAGAAGGGATTTTAAAGCATACTCGATTGATACTTAAGCATATTTCCTACCCGGACTGGCAGAATGATATTTTGAAAATGGAGGTTCAAAATTCCCAAAGTGTTGAAGGACAAATTGTATCGATTTGTGATGAAATTGCGCAACGAACACATGATTTGGAAGATGGATTGCGTGCAGGTTTTGTGAATGTAAAGGAAGTACGAAAATTACCGATTGTTCAACTGGCAGAAAACCAACAAGATCTTATTGAAGAATTTGGCGGCGCCGATGTTGAGTATTTTAATGTCTTAATTAAAAAACTCATAAATCTCTTGGTTACGGATGTAATCTCAACTACGTTGGAAAATCTCCAAGTTTATTATGAACGTAACGA
Source organism: candidate division KSB1 bacterium (assembly GCA_022566355.1). Classification (NCBI taxonomy): domain Bacteria; kingdom Pseudomonadati; species Candidatus Zhuqueibacterota bacterium. The sequence continues at coordinate 2,595 of JADFJB010000194.1, read as the reverse complement.
GACACTACTTCCATTCAATGTATTATTGGTAAATTTTAGTACAGGAATTTATCCTCTTCAGGCAGAACTAGATCGTTTTATTACCAGGAGAATCATCAGAAGGCCAGGTATTGGTTGGACTGACGAAATGGCGATCGACGTTATTCGCAAACTATTTAAAATATATCTCAAGAAACCCCGGGAAATGCAAAGTTTTCCGACACATCAATTTTTTTCTCGATATACATCTATGCCGGATGCCCACTTAAATCCAAAATTAAGAGACCCGGTTAATGATGAATTTATCCGTTTAATCGCAGATTATATAGCTGGAATGACAGATCGTTTTGCAATGCAAGAATTTGAACGGCTTGTTGAAAAATAGTGATTAAGAAGAAAGGAATTTGATATTTAAATCAAATTAAATGAGATACAATTTTATTTGATTTTTGCTGATAGAATAAATATATTTTTTGTCGTAAAAAAATGGAGATTGAATGATATTTAAAGGTAGGACAAAGATTAAAGAAACCATACTGAAAATTAGAATTCAAAAAATAAAAATAACCGAGTGTGCACCCCCCCATGGGTGCATTTTTTTTGTACTCGGATACGAATAAAAGGAGGTGAAATTGGAGAACAAACTTATTGCGCTGTTAGAATTACAAAAACTGGATTTACGCCTTACGGAATTAGAATCTACTCGAGGAGATTTACCGCAAAAAGTAGTTAGCAGCAGAGATGAAATTGAAAAACTTGAGCAGATTTTAAAGGCAAAGAAAGAAGAATTGAAAGAGGTTAAGATCCGTAAATCAGTCGTGGTTTTGGAGAGAAACCATTCAAATTCCAAGCTGGAACAGTACCAGGAGCAATTATATCGGGTAACCTCCAACCGGGAATATGACGCAATAACTACAGAAATAGAATCAACAAAAGAAAATATTGACACCTCTGAAATTCAGGAAATTGAATATGACGACAAGGCGGAAAATTTAATAAGTGAAATTTCGGAGTTGGAAAATCAATATTCCATGCTCAAAACCGGTTTGGAATTTTATGAAAAGGATCTTCAAAAAAAGCTAAGTATGACAAACCAGGAAGAAGAAAGACTTAAAAAGGAAAGAGAAAGTCTTATCCCAATTCTCGAAAGAGTAGTTTATTCTAGTTATGAACGAGTGCGCAAAGCCAAGAGTGTCGCTGTGGTTGCCATTCAAAGGAATGCATGTGGTGGATGTTATAATTCCATACCACCACAAAGGGTTTTGGAAATAAGACAACGCCGGCAATTCATCACTTGTGAACATTGTGGGAGAATACTCGTCTGGCAAAATTCACAAGCTGCCACTTAATCAATGCCAATGAATAAGTCTAAGTCTTGTAAAGTAGCAATTTGAGTATTTTCTCTATTAATAAATACTATTGTTAGAACATAGATTAGCAGGGGAGAATCCTTTGTGTTGTGAATTAAAACGCGTATGATAGCCTGTCTAATAGACGTCAAAACCAGTGCCAAAGAAATATTGATTGTTCAAAGATGGTACTGTATTAACTAATCTAATCAACCGCATGAAAATCTTCTTAAGCGAAACTCGAGTAGTTGTTTTTTTATTGAACCTAATATTAAGGAATTTAAGGAATCTGTAATCTAAACAAATTGATTTTTATAAATGATCATTGTGATCCAAAGTTAACCAAGTGATCGCCTTATTTACCGAATTTCGGCAAATAGGGAGGAAAGTCCGAACTCCGCAGGGTAGAATGCTTCGTAACACGAAGTTTCCGGTGACGGAAAAGACACTGCAACAGAAAGCAAACAGCCAAACCACTATTGTCCCAGGACAAGTGGCGGTAAAGGTGAAATGGTGAGGTAAGAGCTTACCGGGTTGGCGGAGACGTCAATCGTCAGGCACTCTCATTCGGAGCAAGACCAAGTAGGAGAGGAATTCTCTTTTAGAGGACGGATGTTTCCCGTATCCGTTGACTCTTGGGTAGGTCGCTAGATTCTGTTGGTGACAACAGAACCAGATAAATGATCACTGCATTCCGGATTTACCGGGGTGTTACAGAATTCGGCTTATCGGTTAACTTTGGATCTTTTGTTTTTTAAAGGAATCCTGGATGTCCTTTTCCTTACTCATGATCATAACCGTATGAAACTGTATCGCGCCGCCCCAGCCATGGGCGCCGGACTCTCCGCGTCGCTCGATGGAAGGCCTCGGCCACGTATCAAACACCATAGATCCAACACCCCTACGGCTGCGAACGGAATCAAGAGCGGAACCAGCGGAAATCGGTATCGAGCCATCACATAGAACATCGCCACCGCTCCCGCCATCGAAACGATCAGCGCATACATGACCCAAAGACGCCGCCATTGACGCCAGGTCGAAACCAGCCCGATGGCGGCCAGCGGAACGAGAACCCCGAAGTGCCAAACCGACGCCAAACCGCCCAGCACCGGCGAGAACTTCGCATAAATGTAGAGACTCTCCGTGTCGGCCACCTCGTAGCGATTCCAAACCATCAGCATCTTTCGCCCCAGCAACGACAACCAAGCCGCGGGGGACTCGCCGATATCCTCCCACGCGCGAGACATCCAGTACTGAGACACTTCCT
>JADFJB010000193.1 GCA_022566355.1 candidate division KSB1 bacterium | reverse complement strand
CTGATGAATTTGCCTGGGGTACAGCAAGCATTCAAGACTCTGCCTATACCCTGGCAAACGATGGTGCGGCCAATGAAAATATTGTCGCAAATTATTCAACCACTGCGGGTGAGGGCAACGCTTCTTACCATACAACTGACGGCGGTATAAACGGCCCTCTTCGTGTGGGGATCTTTGCCGGCAATGCTGCCAATAACACGACCGACCAGCGGGTCCGTTCCGGCGCCGGTTTTTACGGCAATATGGAATTGACCGGTAACTTGTGGGAGCGTCCGGTCACCATAGGTAACGAAGCTGGCAGGGATTTCACCGGCACACTAGGGGATGGCTTGTTGTCAATGAATGGCAATGCCACAAACGGCGACTGGCCGGGTTTCGTCGGTGGAGAAGTGACCGGCGCGTCAGGCTCGGGTTTTCGAGGCGGTAATTGGACCGATCTCAGCATCAATGCACCAGTCTCGGAACGCTTCTTTGCTGCGAGCACAGAAGTTACCGATCGGATCGAGATCAACGGTTTCCGTTGTGTTCGGCCTGCCCCGTGAAATAGAAGTCAACTTTATTCAAGGAAGGATTTAAAGCTATGTACGTAAAAAGGTATCTGCAAAAAAGTTTGAAGCGTCATTTAACGGGGCCTGAGCCGTGAGGGGTGAACTTTGGCACTCCGGGGGTTTGGGGGCGGCGCCCCCAAAGAAATATTTTTGGGTAATAAAGTAAAAAAGACGATAGACAATGGACGACAGACGATGAATCGGGAACAGGAGATACGGAGTAACAAAGTAACAAAGGCACAAAGTGACAAAGTGAAAAGGACGATGGACAATGGACGATAGACGATGAATCGGGAACGGGAGAACGGAGTAACAAAGGCACAAAGTAACAAAGTGGCAAAGGCACAAAGCAGAAAGAAAAAATAAACATCCATAACCGTGTCATTGCGAGGAGTGCCGTCCGGACGGCACGACGTGGCAATCTCCTGCCTTTATGAGGAAATGGGATAGGGCAACCGCGTCGATTATTTTACACACCCCTGAAAATCCCGTCCGGACGGGATTTCCTACCCCTCTCAAAGAGGGGAATTCCAGCCATCCAGCATTTCGCAGGGATGACAGCAAGGTGGGAAGTCATATGTTTGATTATTGATTTTTAGAATTTGTGATTTATTTGTACTTTGAATTTTGTCATTTGTAATTTGGTTTTTATGTCTCCAGCCTCCAGCTTCGGGCAAAAAGATCCCCGATTAAAACATTCGGGGATGACAGTTCATAGGAATAGCATCCAGTATCCAGCATCCAGCATCTGGCATCTAGCATCCAGCATCCGGCATCCAGCATCCAGCATCCAGTATCCAGCATCCAGCATCCAGCATCCAGCATCCAGCATCTGGCATCCAGTATCCAGCATCCAGCATCCAGCATCTGGCATCCAGCATCCGGCATCTGGCATCCGGCATCACCACCATCCAAGCACCTTCCACCAACCCAATCCCACCGTCAGCCAAATCACTAAATGATAAAGCCCGACCAGGAATCCGGTTGAGAACCATTTTTGCGGTTCGACATAACCCAGGCCAAAATAGACGATAATCGGTCCTGTTGAGTAGTTGGTCAACGCTCCGCATAAATTGGAGAAATAGGCAAGTATTGCGATTGTGAGCAACGCCGGAGCTCCTGCGGCCAGAGCTACGGCAAAGAATGCGGCAATTAAAGCAGCAATATGCGCGGTCAGCATTGAAAAAGCGTACATAGAATAAAAATAAATCAAGGCTAAAACTATGGTGACCGTTAGCCCATCGATATTTGCCACCCAGCCTTGCATGGCCAATGCAAACCAATCGATAAAACCGTGTGTCTTGAGGCTGTTGGCCATGGTAAGTAAGCCACCCAACCAAATAAGGGTATCCCATGCTTTGTCATTTTTGATAGTGCGGTCCCAATTAGTTGTTTGAGTAATCAATAAAATGCTTATGCCAATCCAGGCTGTTAGTGTGGTACTCATTCCATGCAATGGTTTGGTTGTCCATAAACCCAGAAGCAGAATAAACACAGCAGCCATGACCTTTTCTCCGGTGGACCATGCTCCCATTTCGCCTAATTCTTTTCGTGCCTCTACTTGCGCCGCTTTTGTTTGAAGCAAGGTTGGTTTCGCCAGGTAGAAAATGAACAAGGGTAATAAGGAAAAGCCAACCAATCCCGGAACAAGGGCGCCTAACGCCCAGGTACCCCAACCAAATTCTATATTAAAGACATCCATGGCTGCCCTTGAAACCAACGGATTCGCTGCCATACCGGTAAGGAACATCGCTGCTGCGATCAGGTTTGCATGAGCGCCAACCAGGGTTAAATATTGTCCGGCTCGTTCCGGGTGATTTTCCGGAGTTGAATCCAGCGCCCTGGCTAATGAATCCGTAATTGGCGCAACGATGCCACCGCCCCTGGCTGTATTGGAGGGTACAAATGGGCCCAGGATCAATTCAGCGCCGCAAAGAGAATAACCCAACCCAATTGTGGATTTTCCCAAACGACTCACAAGAAGGAGTGCAATTCTGCGGCCAAAGCCAGTGTGAATGACAACGCCCGCAATAAGAAATGCGGATACCACCAACCAAACCGTCGTGTCAGCGTACCCGGCCAATGCTTCAACAGGCGTCAGCGTTTTTGTTACCATCAATACTACGAGACCGAAAATCACCATTGCTCCCACCGGAAAAGGACGAATAATGAAACTGGCAATAACAGCGATGAAGATAGAAAAAACCTGCCATCCAACTGGATTAAGTCCATCCGGAATTGGAAGATTCCAAAGAACCAAAGCTAGAAATACACAAGGAGCTAAACGACGTAACCGCTGCCTTAATGAGAGCTGATCATCATGCACTCTGCTATCCTTTCAATAAGAAAAAAATAATTTTTTTTTGAATGAGGAAATATACTGAAACTAAGATTCAGAGAAAAGTAAAAAAATGGTTCATTATTATTATTATTATAATAATAATGGATACTTTGAGATAATTCCTTGTATTGATCGCAATCCAACTCCGTTAATTAGTGTCTGAACGAGTAACCTGGACCGATGGCTACTTGTCATACTTTAGATAAGCTGACCGGAATTGATTTTGGCGTTAAATGATGCGGTAAAATTCCGTCACGATTAGGATTTCGCCATTGCGGCCAATCTTGTGCGAAGACACCTTGAATTTGACAGAGCAATAAACCAAGCGAAAAAGTTAAAGCCAGTGCGGACTTCTCGGTTGAATTTTTCATTGAAACACATTTCCATTCTTTTAATAAGGTCAATCGCATTACTCCGCAGTATTTGATTGAAAACTAACCTCGTAGAAGTTGAATTACTATAGAAATTGTCACTCACCCTCTACTGGTCAAATCCTCGTAGGGGATTAATAATTCTTTACTCATCATTTTTGTCTTTTTTTACCTTCTAGTAATGCTCAGTCTTTTTATTGATCCGCCATCTGGCGGATCGTGTACTTGAGATAACAATTGATATTACAATGATTAAACATCTATGATGTTTTTCCTGATACGTGCTGATTTCATAAATACATTCTCTCCGAGGATATGTTTTTATGGGGAAACTTCATCTCTACAATATGAAAATCCCTTTGATTGGATTAACAATTTTGCAGTTGGATTTCAAAAAAAATTGATATTTATTTCATACAATATAAGATTGTAAATTGTTGCATATATCATTTGTTGGAAATCAATTACCTTTGTTATATACTGAAAGGTTCAAAGATGAAAAAGATTGTTAAATCAGAACAAGAATGGAAAGAACAATTAACTCCGCAGCAGTTTGAAGTTACCAGGCAAAAAGGAACAGAAGCGCCTTTTTCGGGTGAATACGATGATTGTAAAGAGGAAGGGATTTATAAATGTGTTTGCTGTGGAAATGAATTATTCAGTTCCGAAACCAAATTTGAGTCAGGTTCGGGTTGGCCAAGTTTTTACCAACCCATTTCAGATGAAAATGTGAAGGGTGAATTTGATATCAGTCGCGGAATGCGCAGAACTGAAGTGCTTTGCAGTCGATGTGATGCGCATCTTGGGCATGTATTTGATGATGGCCCTGCGCCAACCAATAAGCGATATTGCATGAATTCCTTGGCATTAAACCTTGAGAAGAAAGAGTAACCAAGATTAGCTATAAAAGGCAAAGCCCAATTAATTAATGTTTAAACTTCTAATAGTCCCCCAAAATATATCTAATTTGTTTCGACCAATTCGTTATATGAATGAACAATTCGGGATAACTTAGAAGGTTGGTAAACCGAAACCATCAACTCTTGATCCTGAAACTGTAAAACATCCCTGAGCTTTAAGATATAATACTCGTTTAGTAATATACCGGTATTGAGAATGATCCGGTCTTTATTACCCGGCCAGCAAACAGGTTCGGCAACGACCTCCAATGTGCGCAATTTATTTAGCGATTTCCGTTCAACGGGTGTTGATTGTTCGATCACTTCAAGTTTAAAACTAATATCTTGGCCTTCGAAATAAAACTCCTTAGAATTCTCTTTTTCGTAAACAATTGCAGGAAATTTGACTACAGTCATTGCTTTTGGAATGAAAGGTGTTAATATCTGAATGCCGTTCTTCTCAAAAACTGTTTTGTAATTTGCCATTGTCATATTGAGAATTTCAATCATGAGATCTAAAATCTTTTCTTCAGAAAACTCAGCATCTTTTACTATTTTTGTATACAGGGCTTTAGCGGATCCTTCACTTATTTCGATTTTTAGATCTATAGATATCGAATTTTGCACCTGGTATAAACATGTCCATGCAACATAGTGAGGTTTTAATTCATTGTCAACAGTTGTTTCATTGTGCACTTTGAGAGATTTTACACCCATCTCGTTCAAAGTTTTCATAAGAATATGATCCATCCCACAGTTATTCGGG
>JADFJB010000192.1 GCA_022566355.1 candidate division KSB1 bacterium | reverse complement strand
GGAAATCAAAAAACGTATCGGGGATGTTTCCGGCGAAGCGACATCTCTGCATCAGATTGGAATGATTTATGAATTAAGAGGTTCTTATGACGATGCGCTTGAAAAATATGAGGAAGCGCTGGAAATCAAAAAACGTATCGGGGATGTTTCCGCGGAAGCGAAATCTCTGCATCAGATTGGAATGATTTATTATTATACTGGTTCTTACGACCAGGCGCTTGAGAAATATGAAGAATCGCTGGAAATCAAAAAACGTATCGGGGATGTTTCCGGCGAAGCGACATCTCTGCATCAGATTGGAATGATTTATGAATTAAGAGGTTCTTATGACGATGCGCTTGAAAAATATGAGGAAGCGCTGGAAATCGCAAAACGAATCGGGGATGTACATGGAGAAGCGTTTTCTTATGGACAATTAGGTCAATTTTCAAAAAAAATGAAAAGATACAAAGAAGCTTTAGATTATTCAACTAATGCTTATTTAATTTGTAAGAAAATTCAAATCCCAAATATAAGTTTAGCAAAAAAAGATATTCTAAGCCTTAAAGAATATTTTTCTCCAAAAGAGTTTGAATCAATTCTCAAAGAAAAAGGAATTTCTTTAACAGAGCTTGAGCAGGGTGGCGCAGCCCCAAATCAGGAGGAAACGATGCATCAGTTACTATAGCTTTACGTTTCTCTTGGTGAAGAGAAGTTTGTTGAACTGTTGAAGCAAAAGGGTGCACCGCAGGAACAGATTGATCAGCTTTTGCCTGCTATTAAGAAAATGGCTGAGAATAATGAATGATATAAAAGGAGATTCATGAACACACAAACAGTCTTAGTTTTGACAATTATCATTCTAACTTTTATCGTTTCCGTAAATCCTCAAAAAAACCACTAGTGAAGAATGTGAACTCGATGAACCAACAAGAAAAATTATTTTGGCTTGCAGTGCTCGTTTTGTTTTTTTTACCGCTGGCTCTTTCGGCCCAGCCGTCGGATCTTCTGACAATCAAAGATGTCTTTAACCTGGAGACAGCCACTGATCCACAGATTTCGACCGATGGCAAGAAGATTGTTTACGCACGCCGGTTCGCCGATATCATGACCGACCGATATTATTCAAATTTATGGATAATCAATTTTGATGGCACGAACAACAGGGCGTTGACGACGGGAAATCATAATGATTCTTCCCCACTCTGGTCACCAGATGGTTCTCGCCTGATATTCATCTCCAAGCGGGACGGCTCGGCACAGATTTACCTGCGCTGGATGGACACGGGCCAACTCACCAAGCTTTCCAATTTGCAACATGCGCCCAGCGGCCTTTCCTGGTCGCCGGATGGCAGCCAGATTGCTTTTAGCTCATTTGTGCCGAGCGATCATCCGAGTTTGATCAAAATGCCCTCGGCCCCGAAAGGCGCCGCCTGGGCTGATCCCGCCCGAGAAATCGACAAGCTTGTTTATCGGTTTAACGGCCCGGGCTATCTTCTCAATGGTTACTCACATGTTTTTGTTTTGCCTGCAGAAGGGGGCACGCCCAGACAAATCACCAGTGGAGATTATAATCACGGCGCGGCGCCGTTTCGCAGCGGTGGACCGGCGGTCTGGTCAGCCGATCGAAAATCGATCATTGTTTCCGCAAATCGCCGAAGCGACGCCGATCTTGAACCCCTGGATACCGAAGTTTACGAATTTTCAATCGACGATGGGTCTGTCAAAGCGCTAACCAATCGAAGAGGTCCGGATAGTCGAGCCGCCATTTCTCCTAACGGGAAATCTATTGCCTACACCGGTTTTGATGACCGCTATCAAGGCTATCAACTTACCAGGCTTTATATGATGAATCGTGATGGCAGCAATTCCAGGGTCATATCAAATGAGCTTGATCGGCGCATTGGCAACATCCAATGGGCGGCTGACAGTAAGGGTGTTTATTTTCTTTATGATGATCAAGGTGACACCAAACTCGGCTATACCTCCACCGCAGGCAAGTTTAAAAAACTCGCCGACCATGTTGCAAGCCGCATCAGCGCTTACTCCAGCGGACAGTTTCATGCAGGGCCGGACGGTAAATTTGTGATTACGAATGGCCGCCCGGACAATCCGTCGGATTTGGCGGTTGGGACGGCCAATCGCTCCGGGACGCGGCAAATCACATCGGTCAACACAGACTTGTTTGGGCACAAGACGCTGGGCGAGGTAGAAGAATTCTGGTATGAATCTTCTCACGACAAGCGCAAGATTCATGGGTGGATAATTAAGCCGCCACATTTCAATCCAAACAAGAAATATCCACTGATTATAGAGATTCATGGCGGTCCATTTGCCAACTACGGCGCTCGCTTCGATTTTGAAAAGCAATTCATGGCTGCACAAGGGTATGTTGTGCTGTATGTCAATCCTCGCGGCAGCACCAGTTATGGCGAAGAGTTTGGCAATCTCATCCACCATGCTTACCCGGGCGATGATTTCTATGACCTGAATTCAGGTGTAGATGCCGTGGTCAACATGGGTTATATTGACGAAAATAACTTGTTTGTAACCGGGGGCAGCGGCGGCGGTGTGCTGACCTGCTGGATGATCGGACGAACCGACCGCTTTCGAGCCGCCGTGACCCTTTATCCGGTGATCAATTGGTATAGCTTTGTGTTGACTTCTGACATATCTGTGTTTGTGGCCAAATACTGGTTCCCGGGATTGCCTTGGGATCATGTTGAGCATTATGAAAGCCGCTCTTTGCTTTCTGTGGTGAAGAATGTCAAAACACCTACAATGGTGCTCACCGGTGAGGAAGATTACCGCACGCCCATGTCTGATTCGGAACAGTATTACCAGGCCCTAAAGCTTCTCAATGTGGAAAGCGTGCTCGTTCGAGTTCCAAATGAACCGCATGGGATTCGCCGCTTTCCGAGTCACTGGATGGCCAAAATGCTTTACATCACTGAATGGTTTGAAAAACACCGCGTTTCAAATAGCACAATGACCAACTGATTTATGATAGTATTAAAATAAAACTAAACTGTATTGTGTGGATAAAACACATTGTTGTTATCCCTCCAATTTGGGTGTATAACAACAATAATTATACATACACGTTACCAACAAGCCTAAAAAAGAAACATCAGTAGATATTTGCTGAAAAGGCAAAAATTAAAATAAATAAATGGGACTCGATAGTTTAAATAATCCGTTTTCAAATCTATTCGATATAGAAAATCAAGATATTGCTGAACTTGTTATCAAAGAGACATTGAAAAAGGATAATTGCTTTATATACAAAGGGAGTGAAATAATTGGTGGTTTTATTTTAATAAATAAACCAAACGTAAAAACAATTTTAAAAGTTTCATTTTATAAATCCAAAGTTGACAACAAATATTTACCGCGTTTGGAATTTAGAAAAGAAGATAATAAAGGAAACTTAACTAAATCTAGAGGGCATGATGTAATAGTAAAGTTTAGTGATGGCGATGAAGCTAGAGCATTTTGGAAAGCAATTCACTTTTTGCAAGGCTTCAAAGAATTAGTTGATTTAGGAGATTTTCATTCTAAATATCAAGCTATTAGTTTTGATTCGTACCTAGTTGATTTCAAAAGTAAAGGTCAAGCTGAAAAATTTAAAGAGTTGTATTCTCTTACTGAAAACATAAAACTTTCAAAGCTTGAAATTAAGGAATTATTATTTCCTCAAAGAAGAAACACAATTCATTGGTTTTATGCATTTTTGAAAGACTTGCAAAACAATGAAGGGAAAAAAGCATTTGATAGTTACAGAAATAAGCACTCCATAACAGAAAATGGTGAAGAAGCCATATGGCATCATTTCTTTAAAAATAATGATTGGATTATTGGACTAAATGTAGATATTAAATTTATTAGAGATTTACTTTCGAAACAAAGAATAGGTAGTGCTAATTCTAAAGGTGTTGGTAGTCCCGAAGTTGACCTTTTAGGAATTTCTTATTTTATTACATTGATAGAACTTAAAACAAGTAAAACTAAGATTTTCAGGTCTGAAAAATCATCTAAATCAAGAGCAAACACATGGGATTTTTCCAATGATTTTATTGAAGCATATAGTCAAACATTATCTCAACGAAGCGAAATTTCAGAAACCAAAAACATTGAAGATGAAGATGGAATTATAATTGACACAAAAAAACATCGAATTCTTGACCCCAAAGCTGTATTAATAATAGGAAATAGAAATGAGGAATTTCCGCACATAAGAAAAACTGAATATGATGTTAAAACGGATTGCTTTGAAAGAATTAGAAGGGATAGCCGAAATATTGAAATAATAACTTTCGATGAACTATTTGAAAGAGCTTTTCATATTGTTTTTTCAGAAAAATTACCAGAAAATTGGTACAATATTAATCCTGAAGATTTTAAAAAGGATATTCTAAAAGTTGATTAAAATCAGCATAAAATATATTGAACACTGTAATAGAAAATTTAGTAAAATAAATCGTTAACATAATATTAAACTAAAACATAAAAAAGTCATGGCTAAAAAAACAGTTCCTGTTAAACCTCACAAGAGGTCAACTCCATCACCTACACCAAGAAAAAATCCTAGTACACCAAAACCTGGTCCAAAGACAGTTCCAATAAAACCTCATAAACGTACACCACCATCAAAATAGAAATATTGAAATAAAGGTCAGTTGGTTAACAATGTATATAGTTTATGGCGGGTGAAGTGCTAAATATGAGCGATTTAACAATAAATAAACATCGGTGTAAGTTGAAAGATTTGTGTTTCAAAAACCGTCACAAACCATATACTAATCGTTGGCAAACATTAGGAAAAATAGTTTAATATCCTATAAATACTTGTATACAAGAAGCACTTTTTCAATAGCCATAGTTATTTAGTTTTTGGTTTTAGAGCAACTCTGTCTTTCATCTTAACAATAAAAGCAACTAGTTGTCAATTTTTTAAAAATATGATATAATGCAGATAATAAAATAGAGACACTGCCCCTATAGAGCGATCTGTGGGGCGCTTTGCGCTTATACTTGTCCTATATGAAAGATAAAAAGCAAGATAAAATAATAGTCA
>JADFJB010000191.1 GCA_022566355.1 candidate division KSB1 bacterium | reverse complement strand
AATAATTCCCAGGTTTTCAAATGCATTATTCACTAATTTTTATCCTATATTTAAGAAAGGTTCAGAGAAACTTTGTAGGATCATTTCATTTCTTCCTACTTGCTCCTCCCAATTTGTTTTACAGCTAATGGCCATACCAAAATTAACAAAATTCATTACCGATAGCAAGCAAAAACTTAATAACACAAACCAGGGAAGCCGGCGGCCCTTAGGTAAATACCCGTTGGGTAGTACAGCGTCACTCGAATCTCCTTCGTCCAGTCGATTTCTTTTTTTCATTCATCTAATAAAACCTTCATAAAATAAAATAATATCAATTCATGAATCAACTTTGGGAATTTACCGTAAACATTTTTTAAAATTTAATCGTCTGATCTAAAATCACACCTTTATTTTTAACTCACACTCAATCAGGAGCAATAATATGAGCAAGAAATTCAAAAAGTCTGGAAGGTTATTCGGGGGTATTTTGTTGGTTAGCATTGGTGTTTTATTTTTATTGGAGAATCTTTATATTATTGATTTTAGTGAAATTCTCAGTAATTTTTGGCCGCTTATCTTGGTTGCAGTCGGAATAAAGATCATTATAAAAGCCTCGAATGAGAAGAAAAAACAAGAACAAGCGCAGGAACCAGTAACGGCTTAGGTCTCCCTCATTTTTATTTTTCAACGGTGAGTGTAAACCACGTTTATATGCGGTTTATAGTTTGTTAGCAGTTGGCTTTTTTCTTATTTTGATAGGGTTCATTATTTTTTTCCTGGTATATACCCATTCTTTGTCAATAAGACCGTAACAAGCAGAATTTCTATTTGTGCCATTATCTCTTAACATATCATGTCGTAAAATGCCTTCAAAGCGGCCGCCAACTTTTTCAATGGCTCTTCTTGAACGCAAATTATTTTCATCTGTTTTAAATTGGATTCGAGTTGTTTTTAAGGTCTCAAAGCAGAATGTCAGCAGCAATAATTTACATTCCAAATTTATCGCTGTGCCCCAATAGTCAGGATGTAACCAGGTCCAGCCAATTTCTAATTTGCGGTGGTTTTCTTGTATATCCAGGAATCTCGTGCTGCCAATAATTCTGTTCTCCAGTTTGTGATAAATCACAAACGGGAATTGAGTTCCTTTTTCCCGCTCCATTATTGCCTCATTAAAAACTGAAATAAATTTTTCAGAGTTGGTTAAATCCATTGTATAGTGCTGCCAAATTCTTTTGTCTTTCGCTAATTTTTCAAGATCGATAATGTGTTCTTTCTCTAGAGAGATCAGGTTAATTATTTCCCCAATTAAGTTTAAGGGCTGGTCTATCCAATTTTTCATGATATGTTTTATCTGCTTGCTGCTAATGGTATGGCTATGAGTAGTGCGAACGATTAGGGGAGCATTTATCGCATAGCTGTTGTTGACAGGACGTTTTTTATTCTATCAATTCAATTCTTATTTTATCGATTCTCTTAGCTTTTTCATTATTTATATCAATTATAGGACGTATTACCTCCCGGCGCAAATAGGAGTAGGGGAAAGGATTTTTGCGAGACAGGAACCCCTCTCTGCGCAATCGTTTTTAAATTTTTATATTTTGATAATTTAACGTCATTTTTTTTTAGCTTGTTCAGTCTCTTAATTTCTTGTCGTAACAAGGAATCTATTCTTGTCTTTTTGTTTGCAGTATCTAATTCAAATGCTTGACTTTTTAGATCGTTTAGCAAAAAATATTCGCCATACTGAAGCGGTGTTATTGATTTCTCCCCTGCGGGATACCAAATAAACAGTTGTATCGATCTGTAACCATCTCCATATGTTCTGGAATAATCTGTCAGCGTTTCGTACTTAAACCCGACACTAAATTCTCCCAGGTCAAACTTTTCCATAATTTCTATTTGTGCCAAAGAACAGTTATAATAAGTGGTAAATAATAGAAATATAATAGCTCCCTTTTTCAATTTATTGCTCCTTTTAAATGAGTCAAGATCGATTTATAATTTTAATATTACTTGGCGGACTTTCCAAAATCCAACACCTTTTGTATTGCAATTCAGTCCTATGTTTTACATCTATTGTTAGCCGAAGTAGTTTCAATTTTCAGCCACAATCCGCAAACCATTGGGCAAAATAAAACTTTCTGCTATCAACCCATTTTCTATTTCAAATATCCTTTTCGTGATATGATATCCAGTTTCATCATCTTTCAAACGGCTGCATATTGATCGGTATAAGTATGCATTTCGCTCTATCTTGATTACCCCAAAGTTTTCCTCAATTTCTTTAATCATTTCCTTGCCCGAATGCAACGGTGGTTCGTGAGAATGATCTTCTTGCCATGCTTTAAGGGGATCTTTGATATATTCTGAAAACTTCTCTTCCCGAATGATTGCGGAAAGGATTGAAATCGTATCATAATACCATCGTGTTGTATTTAGATCCACCATTTCACGATCAAAATCTTCAATGATTAGTTTACCCCCTTTTTTCAGTAATAATTTTGTATGATGCAAAGTTTTTTTAAGATTGTGAATGTGATGAAGTGAGCGCGTAAATAGGATGATGTCAAACGGATCGTCTTTAAATGATAAAAAATCAAGGTGCTTGGCAGGCACACCTTTTTTTATAGCTAATTCAACTGCTTTTGCATCTGTATCCAACGCGGTGAGGGCTATACCAGTTTTTAGTAGCTCATATCCGAGATCACCAGAACCAAAGCCAACCTCAAGAATTCGTAAATCCTTATTTGTAATAAATTTTTGAACATAGTTGAGAGTTTCTTCATTGAAAACATTAATTTTTGATTTGACCCTTTTCATATTGGTTGTATTTCAGCTAACGGTTTGAATAAACGCCCGTTTTAATGCGGTTTATTTGTTGTCAGCCTTACTGTTTCTTTCCAATGTCATTACAAATGCAACTGCTTTTCTAGTAAAATCAGCCCATTTGCCGGAATGTTTAAAGGGTAAAGAAACCCATCCTTTCATAGGCTTGTCAGGAGCATAGAGATGCGAAGCCATGCTTGAACCATCCAGCTTTAGTGCTTCCAGCCGGGTTTTTTCATCCAGTTTGAACAGCATACTATCTTGCCATAAAATGGCAACTGCTTTTCCATTCATGGTTTTAATGCAGGATGCACCAAACATTTTCCCTGCAACGGCGCCAGGTACTTCATTGACAATTTGATGAAATAGCTCTTCGGATTGGGTCATCATGAAGCAATTTTCTTATAGTTTCAATGAAGACTATAGGGTTTTATTATTACAACTTAGGCAATACCCTCTCAAGTTGGTTTCTGAATTGAAACTTCAAATCAGCAATATTTTTGTAGATCGTTCTAAAATGCCCCAAGTCATCTAGTTTTTTCCTGAAATCTAACAGGCTTTTAATTTCATCTGTTATTTCTTCTGTATTTATTGGAGCATCTTTAAAGTAGGTATAAACCAAAGGCTTCCCTGTTTTTTTAAATTGGCCAAAGGCTGTTTCAAATTCCTCTGCCGTGTACTTACCCACTTTGGTAAAGAACAGGCTTACAAAGATATCTGATTGCTTCACTACATTATTGTATTCATCTTGTAACCGGGTCTTTGACATCGCATCGATGAAATTTTCCCAAAGTTCCAGTTTTAAGAAAATACCTTCTTCGTAGAGCCGCTGATTCTCTCGGTTAATGAAAATTTCAAATTGCTCTCTGTCTGCCTTAAGTTCTGCGGAAGAGGCCAGAAATATTTTGATGTTTTTTTGCGTCCCCTGCCGATCTGTTGGTGTGGAATAGCCATTCAGGATTTCGGTAACAGGAAGATCCTCATCTAACTCATCGTGGTACATTGGTTTGTTTTTTTCTTCCCGATTAATGAGTTGTAAATAGTCCAACCAATGTTCTTTATAGAGCACCTCCTGCTTGATTGTCATCTCCGGAAATGGCTCATGGAGCCTGCGAAAGGTTTCCCGGATGGCATAGAGATAGCTGCGGCTCTCGCCTTTTGTTCCACTTACTTCAACATGAATATAGTTCTTGCGAAAAGTCTGGTAGACTTTTGCCCGGCATGAACCATTGGAAATTAGCACACCACTGCGCCATCGATTATCAGCCAGGATGTCCAGGTGCATTTCGACAATAAACCGGGTGATAAATGCATCCGGTGGGAAATCGTCATAGTTGTAGCGAAAATGCATGGATTTCTTGCTATCCCATTCAAAATCGGGCTCTATGTCGACAAAAAGATCCGGAATGAAATAAATATCCTGTTGGTCTTTTGCCCCATAGCAAAGATTGAATTTTTGCATGAGGTTTAAAAGGAAAACATGCCTCGGTTTTGGAAATCGATCACCGGGAAGAATGCGTTCCAGATCATTAATATCCAGGCGGCCTTTATTTTTATCTTTCACAATGGGGTCATTAATGATGGCATAGACGCCATCCATGATCCATTGCGGATTGATCACATTGGTATCGATCAGCCGCGGGTCATCCACATAGCTGACCACTGCGCCAATCATACTGAGCAGTTTCAGGTTGCTTTTACGCTCCTCTGCGGGAAGGTCTTTGATAAATTCGAGATCTTCATATTCCTGGTAGGTGATAAAATCAGTCCCTTCCGCTTCCAGCTTCTCCAATTGTTCTTTAACCGTAAACCACTCACGCGGGCGCTGTTCAAAGACACCCGGCATTAGTTTCTTATCACTTACGATTGATGTTATTTTCTTTTTTAGAAGATCGATGGAATCAACGGCTTTAGTATCCTCACAATCATGGATACTGGTGCGGACAAAGCCAATGATATTCGGGTAATCGCGCTCAAGGCTTTTTCGATCCAGATCGTGTGGATCCAGGTCTATTTTATTAATGACCACCAGAACCGGCGCTTTGTTCCCTAACTGATTGGCCAGCTTGAGCCAATGATTGAGCTCATTTCGTTCCCTGCGGGCAAGTGTAACCAATACGTACAGGGTTCGCTCCGAGAAAAAAAACTGGTGTGTGCTGCGCATAAATTCCTGCCCGCCAAGATCCCATATATTGAGGCGGATATCCTTGTCTTTATAGGGAATTTTGATCTGACTGCGCTCTATTCCATGTGTGGTTGTTATATCTCTCTCAATCTCTCCTTTTCTGAGGTATTCAATCAAATGGGTTTTGCCATA
>JADFJB010000190.1 GCA_022566355.1 candidate division KSB1 bacterium | reverse complement strand
TTTTCATATGAGAAGATTGAAATAAATTCTGGAAAAAAATTAGGATATGAATTGTTTGACCGGTCCAATCAAGATTCGATTATTTTCAACCGAGGTACTGAATCGATTGTTGAAAATAAGCAAAATGAAATATAGAATAATAGCTATCACTAAAAACCGCCCACGATATCCAGTATCCAGTATCCAGTATCCAGTACATCTACGATATTTTTAGTTATGCGAGATCTTATTAATCCATCCTAAACGAGGATAACTCAAATCTGTGGATAGCCCATTCCTTCTGAGTTAAATTACAAATCAATCATAGTTAGTGTTTGACCGAAAACTCAACAACTAGTGTCATTCCGGTAATTTTTTGAGCCGGAATCTAATCATTCCAAGCATGTAGATTCCCGCTAAAAGCATGCGGGAATGACAGAATGGGTGCTTTTCGTTCAGATACAAGTTAACCTCGTAGAGGTTTTATTGTTGTAGATATGGATTTGAAAAAGGTTTTCAAATCCTCATAGAGGATTAATAATTAAGGATCATGTAAATATTTTGTACCGTACTTATTCTTCAAAAAATAGGTACTAGCTTTAAGACCATTCTTTCCATAATAAATCTTATTGTTTGGAAAAGTTATCATATCCACACTTACATTTTCAAATCGAAAAGTTTGCATCTTTCTAGATGAAATGATATTTAGACCATTATTCTGAACCAACAAAATTCAAAAATCAAAATAGAATAGGAAAAAATTGAATATTCTTCTAGGGCCGAAATGGCGGCGCTATCACTACGACAATAATAGGATAAAACTCCTTGATGAAGAGGGTGGCAAGATTTCATTTTCATTTGATAAAGGGAATTTCGAGGATCTGCTTTCTCATTTACCAACCAATTGGCCGCCGGATCTTATTTTATTGGAACGACCTGAATACTTAACCTTTCCTCTCGGAATTGAAAATTCAGACTATCCCGTTGTGGCTATGGTGGGCGATTGGAATATCTGTTTCAGGGTTTTGCAGGATAATCTGAAAAGATTTGACTGGATTGTAGTCGACCAAAAGGGCGTCAATGTATTCAAAGAAGCCGGTTACCAAAATGTTGATTATTTTCCGGTGTATGGATTTAACCCGGCGGTTCATCGTCTTTTGGAAGGCTATGACCGCATTTATGATATTTTAATGATCGGTAATTTTAATCATGAATTTCAACGTGAGAGGGCAAAATGGCTTAAGCGGCTCACGCGAATTAATCCTAAATATAATGTAAGGATTTTGTCGAATATATTCGGCGAGGAGTATGTTCGGAATTATAATAAGGCGAAAATTATTTTTAACCGGAGTATTCGGGGTGAAATGAATGAACGTGCGTACGAAGCGCCGGCAAACGGGGCGCTGCTATTTTATGAAGAAGAAAATTTGGAAATTCGGAATTTCTTAATTCCTGGCGAAGAATGTATTCTCTATAATGAATCTAACTTTGAAGAATTGATCGAGCATTACCTGACACATGAAGAAGAGAGAAGCAGGATAGCAAAGGCCGGGAATCGAAAAATCCAACAATTTTCCTACGAACGTCAATTATGTCATTTGATAGAACTTTTGAAAAGCAGGCATGTTTTTAGCAATAAAAAGGAATATCGGGTTTTTTCCAGGCTATCGGAATCCGAACAGGTTTACCAAAACGCAAAATTGGTCTTGCAAGAAATTTCGCCAAATCGACTCAAAATTGCGGAAGAAATGCTGAATAATGTAGTTAAATTGGACCCTCATCATTATGAGGCCCGTAATGCCTTAAGCATGATTTATATGCTGTATTTCGAGCAGGCACAAAAGCAATCGCAAATTAGCAAAGATCTTTTTGACCAGGCGATGAATTCTTATATTGATATTATTGACGAAATTCCAGATGCAGCACTGGTCCATTACAATATTGCTTGTGTCTGCCAAGCCGAAGAACAATATGACCTCGCAGAAGCGGAATATAAGAAAGCGCTGGCGACCACACAAAATGATGAGCCATTGGTAGTCAGAGACTATTTTTTCCCAAGGGATTATGTCACCTTTCGAATCGAATGGGAAAAAATCTCAGCTTTATACTGCGGTGATTTGCAGAAGCAAGATAAGGCGCTCAAAGGTTTACTGCGCTGGCAGTGTTGTTTTTTACTCGGGGGATTGTGTTTGATTGGCCGTCGGGTCGATGAAGCTCTGGCCTGGTATAACCAGGCTGTAGCCGCAAGACCCGATCTCGCCGCAAGGGCGCGACTCAAAATTGGTGAAGTTCTGGCAGCCCTGGGCCGGTATGATGCCGCCCTGGAAGAATTCGAAAAAACATTGATATTGGAGCCATTTAATACCGATGCCTGGAAGGATAATGCCAAACTCCTCAACAGGGCAGAAAAATATAAGGATTGTGTAGAGTTTTTCGATGAACTTTTCTTGTTGATTGAACGCTGTCCTTTTTATTCACAAGAAAAGAAGTGGATGGTGCCATTGTATGAGGAAGCTAAAAGAGGGTTGGTTTAATTGTAACTTGAATACATTTTCAAGTAGAAAAACAATGGTAAATTAACTTCAAAAGATCAGAAAGAATAAAGGGATTAGAGAAAATGACTGCAAAAGAAATGGCTAAAAGTGTTATTGATAAACTTGGTGCTTGTATCGAGAAACAGATTTATTCATTATTTCTTTCGGCTATTACGTCATCGGATAGATTTCCTTTTATTCTACCAGTTATCTTTTGAGAATTTTCAAAAGACATTTTTGATAGGTTTATTTTAGGGATAACAATGACTTTTACTTCGGTGTTATCGTCAAGTGGGATATTTTTTAAATTCAGAAGACCATTTGTTATTCGTGAATCAAGTACTATTTGACTCATGCAAGACCTCGTTATATATTTAGATGTTTATTTGAAACTTAATAAATTCAATGATATTTACCAAACAAACTTTAATTTCTGATACAAAAAAAGAACAATTGGTTTTTTTGAAGCGGTCCCTTACCTCAACAAAGTCATCTTTTTAGTTAAATGAGTTACTTGCCCCTGAGACGACTTAGCTTCAAGCCTGAAGAGATAAATGCCACTTGCCACTGGACGTTCTTTTTCATCACGACCATCCCACAGAACTTGGTGTTGCCCTGCGTTCTTCAACCCAGTCTCAAGCGTTGTGACTCTTTTGCCCAAAATGTCATAAACCGCGAGACTCACGCTTACATCGACAGGTAATTCATAGCGAATCAGTGTTTCAGGATTAAAAGGATTGGGGTAGTTTTGATGCAAGATAAACGCCATCGGCAAGGTTTCCAAATAATCTTCTACATTGGTAAGCCGTTGACCAACGGCAAACCAAGTTGGACGTTGTCCTTCGGTGACAAATGGCTCGGATGAACCCGCTGCTTGAATCTTATTCGGAACTAAAGGTATCTGGCGCAGACTGGGTACGCCTGATTCAATTCTTTCAAACACGAGACGACTGTCATCTGTTGAATAGCGCGGATACCCGAGAAACGCCCCGTTGTTTTCTATCAATCCCAGTTCACCAGTGAACAAATCGATAGCCCAGATTTCGTTTACGCCCTGATTCTCATCAAACAGGTCAAACACAAAGAAAGCATCGTTGGTCTGTGCAAATGAGGGATTTGCAATATTAATCCCCTCTGGCAAAGGTGGGAAGATCGGAATAATGATTTCATTCTCCACGTCGAGCACATTCACATCCCAATATTCGATGGCTTCGCCACCGGATTGTGGAATCCTGTTGAAGGCATCGTAAAGGAGAAACTTCCCGCTTAAATCCCAATCCAGGGCATCCGCAAACAATGTGTTATTGGCCTGCACGCCCTCAGCAGTCGTGGGCGTGTAGAGACGGACTTCTTTGCTAGCGTTGGGATCGACCAAATCAAAAACGTAGATGGTGGTGTCTCTGAAAACAGACGTTGCCGCCAATTTCGTGGCGTCGGGTGACAACGCTATGGAACTCCACACACCTTCAGCGCTGATCACTCTCTCCCCGCTTTCATCAAGAATACGAATGAAGTTTTGGCTGTCAATAAACATGATGATCGAACCATCATCTGAAACACTTATGGGATTACCTGTCTGGGTGAAAACCTGGGTCGTGCTCACCTGAACGATGTCGGTTTCAGAATTCTGGATGACCGGTTTTATCAAAAACAAGCTGGTGTCGTTTTGAGCGCCATTTACCACTGCAATGAATTCTTCGCCTTGAACGGGTGGCAAATCAGCAGGGGGTGGTGTTCCTGTATCGTCCGTTATTCCCACCGCATCAAAAGCTGTCTTCACCGCATCCACTTCGGTTGAAGGATCACCAAACAAATCGGTGGCTGCCTGAATGGCGCCCAAACGCAAGTCGATAAATTGCGATTGTCTGTTCAGATAGCGGGCATCGAGCACGCGATAGTAAATCTGCTCGGTTTTCTCTCTGCCAATGGCGGCAGCAATCAAGAAGCAGACACGGTTGGGAATGCCGCTATTTACATGAACACCACCATTGTCCTGTGAAATGTCTAACTCTAAGAATTCATTCATATGGGCTGGCTGCCAACCGGGGTCGTTGCGGCTGCTTCCGCCATTGTGAGGATCCTCCATGTCGCGTAACGCCCCGGATGGAAAAGCTGAAAGGAGTACGACATCTTCACCGACTTTCCAATCATCTCGATCCAACATGACACCAAATACATCCGCAAATGATTCATTGAGCGCTCCCGATTGAAATTTGTACTCCAGGTTTACAGTATGCTGAATCACTCCATGAGTCATTTCATGCGCAGCCACATCCAGGGCACCAGCCAGCGGTTTGAAGGCCGTGTTTCCATCTCCAAAAGAGATGAATTTGCCGTTCCAAGATGCATGATCCGACGGTTGGTTGTCTTTCGTTACATGAATAATAGAGATAATGGTACTGCCTTTATCATCAATGCCTTTACGACCATGGGTTGCTTCATAATATTGAAAAACCTCTCCTACATTAGAATGCGCCGATACTGAAATAGGATCATTCCATGTGTTGTCGCTTGATGTGACATGATCCAGTTGTTCTAAGTTAGTGTTTTCCGCATCAACAGTCCAGAGAGCTCCCTTGGGATCATCAGGTAGATTGGATTCGCTGGGTTTAAAAATGTCCCTTGAAGCATCCATCATATAAAACGTCCCACCTAGTTCGTAAACATTGATGGTTTGGGTTACACCGTTCAAATCTACAGCGGTGGCCGTGGTTGGCCCGTCAAAATTGGTGGCATTGTATTTTTCTAAGATGTCTCCTGAAGCCGCGTCAATGAAATAGTACCAAAGATCACGAAAATTTGGTCGAATGACGACATGCCAAATTAAAAGGGGCTTTTGAGTTTCTGAATCCACCCAAATGTATTTTTTGACAGTCGGGCCCTCGTAGTCAAGAATCATTTTGGCCCAATCGCCCAATTCTTGAATCGCTGTATGCTTT
>JADFJB010000189.1 GCA_022566355.1 candidate division KSB1 bacterium | reverse complement strand
CGGAATACCCGATTTTGCAACTCCATCCTGTTTTATAGTTACAGTCAATGTATGATCCGTACCGACTTGATTCGTGTCCGTTTCTGCCTCCAAAGTGCACATATTATCTACCCAAACTTTCTGAGCAAAACATTCAAAAGGAACACCATCAATCGAACCGCTTGCTTTGATGGAATCCGTGCCAGCCGTACCGTTGCTGGTATAAATAAATGTGGCTTGGCCACTGCCATTGGTTGGACTGGTGCCGGAACCGGTTTGGCCTAAATTGGGACCTTTGAAAACTTCGAAAGTCACCTCAACTCCTTGTTGGTTAATACCATCTTTCTGAACGGTTACGGTTGAAGAGTGCTGACTGTTAACCTGGTTGGTGTCGGTTGTGGGTGTGATGAAACAATCGGTAATACCAATTTCTACCTTGTAATCCTCAACTTCGCCATCCAGGGCCAGGCCATCAAATGACAGATCGCCGGTTGAATTAAATCGAAAACGAGCAAAAGTGACTCCTTGTAATGCAGATGCAGGCACGGAATAAGTCAGAACACTATTGAGGCCGGCATTCAAATCCAGGTTGGTAAAGATCTGTTCATTTGCATCTTCCCAATCACCGTCACGATTAAAGTCGATCCACGCGTTTAGTTTGCCTGCAATGGATGCCGTAACGTCCGCAGTCGCATTATTCCCTGGCGCGAGGAATGAAGTAAACACAACACCATCCTCATCGTCCGGGACACCATTGGTATCGTCGTCAGTTGCTGTCGCATCGGGCTGGCCATCTGGTTCGGCATCCACTGCAAATCCCAGGAAAGTTGTGCCATTAAGCACATGACGCGCCCCATTATCCTTCAATAAGGTGGGATAACTATCTGGAGGTACCCCAGCATCGCCCCCACTTGGCGCATCGCTAAAATCAAAAGCAGCATCATTTGCAAATCCGATAGTTGTATGCTGTTGAATGAAATCGTTCACATCATTATCTGTATCGATGCCGTTGGGGACTCGGGCTATGGCTTCATCCACGATGCTGCTCGCATTACCGCCGTTTGAACTGCCATCGGCCGCGCCATCGCCATCGCCATCACTTTCTTTATCATCTCCCAATTCGACATCATCAACGATGGTGCCAGATGCATTTTTCAACTCAAGAAAAATATCGTTATTCATGGATCCTGGTGGATTGCCGATAACGAGGAATTCACCGGGTTGGAAATTAGTTAAAGATCCACCATCACTAAAGACAAATACGGTAGATCCCGGGTTTTGAAAATCTAATGTAGCATCGGAGCCATCTATAAAATCCAAAGTCCAACCGGTTCCCTCAGTCAAATCAATAGCAGAGACACCGGCATTGTATATTTCGAGCCATTCATCTGTGTTGCTGATAGTACCATTGCCTGGTTTAGAATCAAATTGAACACCATTGCCCCCGCTGTTATCGGTCCAATCCTGCTGAGGATCGGTTACGACTTCGTTGATGAGGACGATCTGCTCCGCCAACTTACCGATGAAAAAGTCCTGTCCATCTGCGCTTGTTAACGAATTGGTGCCAAAGTCCGCATTACTAACAAAGCGGCCAGTCATTAGAATATTTCCAAGTTTCTCCACGCCAATTGCACTACCTCTGTCAGCTTCCGGATCATTACTTGCACTTCCCGCTCGTTTTGTCCATAAGTCATTGCCATTGAGATCATATTTAGCAATAAACACTTCTTGGCTGCCTACTCCAATAAGTGCTGAATCGGAATAATCAGCTATTCTTATAAATCGGCCCACAACATAGCTGTTTATAGCACCATCAATTACTAAATCATTCCCCTCATCATTACCAACGACTCCTGCAGGGTGCATCCATTTAAAATCTGGTACCTGGGCATTCAAACCTTTGCTGGTGAATGGAGCAATTGAAAAAACAAAAATAACGACAAACAAAAACCTATAAAATACAACTTGATTAATATAATATTGACTATACATGTTTCCCCCCTTCAATTGTTAAATGAAATTATTGATTAGTTTAAACTTAATTTGACGAGTAGCTTTCTCATACAAAAAATACCATTACTTGCGAATAAATTTCTTCCTCGCTGATACTAACAAAAGTATTAATTAACTTGGGATTGTTCTCACCCCTTTTTTGTGAAAAAAAATCTTATCTTAATTATTTATTGAAGTATAATGAATCAAATGGAACAATACAAACTTTTTTTATTTTTATTAATAATTAATCAGATAACAAAGGGGGTATTCCATAAGTCATAATCCTCAACCGAATAGGTAACATTTTGACAAATCACCAAAACTTTAGGATATTTTTTTGTAATAATTCGAAGGATGAGAAGCTCTTTATGCTCAAAATGAATAGCTTTAAGTGTCTCAAACCAAGCTAACTGTTATATAGTGATACAGTTTTTTGCAGTTTCGAGAATCCTACCCTATTGGTTTTATCAGCATTTACTTAGGCATAGGTTTTGCTTCATAAAGACTTAAAAAAACAAGAATTATGAAGAATTAATTGTGAGGATTGCGTTATCGTTTACTTATTAGGAAAAATTATTAAAGCAAACTATCTGCTTTTGAGCAGAATATTTGTCTGGAGTATAATAATAAATATCATGGTGCGATTTCGGAATATAACCCGGGTATTACAGCTCTTAAGCTCAAAAAAGTATATCGGTGCCCCACTTTCCAAACATGAAATTTACAAATTAGTCTCCTATGTTGATTTCATCTTAAATCTAATTAATCCTATATTAAAAAAGACTTGTTTAAAAAGGTCTTTAGTACTCTACCGTTTCTTACGATACTATAATAGTTCAGTAGATTTTAAAATTGGAGTTCAGAATAAGCAAGCCAATATATTAGGTCACAGTTGGTTAATATTAAATGGCAAGATTTTTGCGGATACAGAAAATAAAGTGAAAGATTTCAAGTTAATTTACAATTACACGAATTACTCATACTAATTGGAGGTTTCATGGCATCACGAGCGGAAAAAAATAAAAGTAACAATAAAGATAACAAAGAAAAAAGAAAGCTGAAAGCCTTTATTGAGCCAAAGTTAACCAAGCAAGAGTCTTTGGTCAAATCGACGCTTTTTCCAGGAGCTGCAGCTCCAGGAGCAGCTGCTGTTGGAACATCATAATTAAGAGAGGATTTGAATGTCGTAGTTTGTTGTACTATTCAACAAGCATTGAGTACTGTAAGCTACAACAAAATCCAAAGGAATGGATAAGGATAAAACACTTAATCTTTATGGCATTGAGATAATTGTTGAGTATTCAGACAATCAGCTTGAAAGTAGTTTATCTTCTTTATCACAGCTTTTTTGTTCCATACCCAACAATCCTTTCAGAGGAAAGGATTCCTCACCTTTATATCTAAAATTTTCCAATTCAACAATTAGTATTCCTGATGGTTGTAAATTAATATCAGATAAACAATCTCTTCTCAGGTTACATCAATTGGATGAGTTTGTTTATATTAGTTATAAGAAATCTATGTTACAAATTGATTTTACAAACGAAACAGTAATGGGACATTTTGAAGAATCAGTTTTTAAATTCCCCCGCATGATATCTCACGCATTTATTCTAACGGCGATTGTGATGCTATTACATTCAAGAAAGCTTTTCTATCTTCATGCCGCAGCGTTAGAAAACGCTGGAAATGGTTATTTATTTGTTGGTCAATCCGGTTCGGGGAAATCTACAAATACAATGCATTTAGTTGAAAGTGGATGGAATTATTTATCTGATGATATCGTTTTACTGCAGCAAAAGGAAAATAAAGAAATATCTGTACATTCTTTTCCTGGAGATTTTAAGTTCAATGATAATTTTATCAATCAACCCTCAAAGGATTATTTAAAAGAGCATATTTATGATGTCCCATTTAATGAAAAAAAGCATATTGATATTCAGAAAATATATCCAAATCAATTTGTTCAATATAGTACACCAAATACCGTTATTTTTCCCCAGATAGTAGATGAGCCAACAACCCGGCTAGTACCAACCACTCATATAAATGCATTAACCTACCTGTTGCAACAAAGCCCTTACATTTTTTTACCCCATCGCTTTAAACAACTTCATCTGGATGTATTAAAAGATCTAATCAAACAAAGTGATTGCTATTTATTGCTTTCTGGAAAAGATTTGCTAAATAATCCTGGAAAACTTTCGAAAATAATAGAGGCTGTATTGAACAATAATGTAAAGGAGGATAGCCTCTGTGGCAATTGAATCGATAGGGTTTGAAATTACTAACCGCTGTAATTATGCTTGTGTCCATTGTTTACGATCTGATATCGCACCAAGAAAGGACCTACCGGAAGACTTACAATCTGTTATCGGGCCGGTTAATTCACGTTTGGATATTCCGCTACATCTTGTTGACAAGCTTATTGATGAAGCTCGTCCTCTTCATATTCCAGCTGTATCATTTACAGGAGGTGAACCAACTTTGCATCGACAATTTCCACAGATTGTCAAGAAGTTCTATGATGCCGGTTATGAAATTGCAATGGTCACGAATGGAACCAGGTTTGAAAAAACCTACCAGACTATAAACCCTTACCGAGATCGTTTTAGAGGTTTCTGTTTCAGCATGGATGGGGCAACCGCTGAGACGATGGACCAGATCCGGCAGAAGGGATCTTTTGTCAAATCTTTACAAGCTATCAGCGTTTGCCGCGCTAAGAAACTACCATTTTGTATTCAAATGGTGATTACCGCAACCAACCGCCATGAATTGGAAGCCATGGCCATTTTAGCCAGTAAAGTCGAAAGCGAACAATTATATTTAATTCCACTTCAACCAACTTTACAAACCACTTACAAACAAATGAATGTGGCTCCGGAGGATTGGTATAAAATTAAACAAGAAATCGAGGAACTGAATGCTGTTTATAAGGTTTCGATAGAACCCTTTGTTGCCTTTCCAAATGATGATTCACCCTGGGTTAATTGCAACGCACTTTCGATGCAGGCGATCTATGTTGACTATCGCGGTAATATAACCTTCTGTTGCCAATTATCAGAATATGCTGATGGCGATTCGATGACCGATATAATTGGAAATTTGGAAGACAATAATCTATTAGATTTGTATGGCGATTATGTCCAAATGATTTCCAGCTTCCAAAAAGAAAAACTTCGTCGATATAAAAATGGAGAGTTGACAAAATTGGATGCTTTTCCCTGTTGGTATTGCGCGAAACATTTTAAAAAACTCAATTGGATGAAAAGATTTCCCGATGATCCATGGCATGACGATGCAATGATATCCATTGATCATGAAAAAATAAGCAAATCTACTTAGAAGTTGTTGAAATTTTTGGAGTGAGAATTTGGATTAATCAACAATGAACAAATTCAATTAAAATGACATTGCATTGCAGTACGCTATAGAAACGATTAACCTCTCTAAAAGCTTTCCTGTCAGTAAAAGCTTCCCTCAAATAATAGCGCACCCCTTCAAAAAAGAAAAAAAAACTGTCCTCCTCAATATCAACCTTCACGTCAAGCAAGGAGAACTTTTTTGTTTGTTAGGAC
>JADFJB010000188.1 GCA_022566355.1 candidate division KSB1 bacterium | reverse complement strand
TAACTCCGATAGGAGTGAAATATTTATAGCCATCAAGCCTCCTCACAGTGCCGAACCCCTTCGGGGTGAAATGATTAGTTTCACGCGATTTTTGCCAAAAAATCAGTTTAAACGGATTTCTGTAATCGAATAAATGGGCACAGGCAATTGGCCTCAATTTGAAGTGAGAAATGTGAGTGAAGAAGTTATCTCTGAGAAGTTTAATCCCCAAGTTGCAAAAGATGTAATTCATGCTTTGTTAATGCTATCTAACGTTTATCTGGTGAATATTTATTACGAATGGAAATTGATTGACATTGACCCCGAGGATAATAAATTCGTCGATTGTGCAGTAAGCGCAAATGTCGATTATTTGATTACTAATGACGAACATTTTTCCGTATTGGAGAAGATTAACTTTCCCAAGATAAAAGTCATCAATATTTTTGATTTCAAAAAGTTGTTTGTTCAACGCTCGACTAACTGACCTTTATCAGCTAATGAAT
This sequence comes from candidate division KSB1 bacterium, assembly GCA_022566355.1. Taxonomy (NCBI): domain Bacteria; kingdom Pseudomonadati; species Candidatus Zhuqueibacterota bacterium. The sequence goes on along the minus strand of JADFJB010000188.1, from coordinate 5,167 downwards.
TAAAAACTACATTCTTACTATTCACCAATTATCTTCGTGTCTTTGTGCCCTTTGTGATTTATGATTTTTTTGAATCTACTTTTTTAAGAATTTTCCTCGCTCTTGCCCGTACCGACGCAGCTTCATCTTCAAGTGCAATATTCAAAAGTTTTATTACTTCAGGGCCAATCTTTGCTTCTATCTTCGATAATTCATACAACGCATCCAGCGACCAGGCTTTTACGATTTTACTTTTATCATCGAGGTTATTTTTGAAAAAAGCAATGGCTCCCTTAATCTCTTCGTAGTCCAGTTTAAGTTTGGGGATAATGTGGCATAATTCAGCTTTAACTTCCCAAAATGGAGATTGGGTCAGGTCATTCAAAAGGATCGGTTTGTATTTTGATAATAATTCAGCAGAAGTTTCAGTTAGCTTCCTGACAATCCAAATGGCTCTCGCTGCAATATTGGCTTTATTGTGCTTCGAAAGTGCGACTATTTCTGCAACCAACCTGTTATTCTCAATGGCTTGCGCAACGTATTCTTCCAGATCATCTGTTTGGTTTCGTTTGCCATTTGCGAGGAGATTTTCTAATGAATCCATCAATTCGTCAATCATTTATTTATTGGATTATCATAAAATTAGCCATTGCTCTGAAACCGTTGAAACGGTTATTTAATATTGTTTAATGTCATTAACACCTGGCTTAAGAGGCTGTTGCAGAAAGCTGATAAAGACAACGAAATGTCATCCTGAGCGCCAGCGAAGGATCTTTAGCATTCTTACTCTATAAAATCAAGAGATTCTTCACTTCGTTCAGAATGACGTTATTGTTATTATGAAAAAGCGATTTCTGCATACTGAGATTTTATCATGGCCAAAATTGGTTTTTCAAATTTATTAGCGGCTTTTATTTTTGGAATTCATAAAAAGAGATTTATTCATGTCTCAAAATATCTGCCGGGTTTGAATAAGCCGCTTTCATCGCTTGTACGCTGATGGTAATAATTGCCAGCAGTAACGCGCCGAGGCCTGAAATCAAAAACACACCGATGCCGAGATCTATTTTATAGGCAAAATTATTTAGCCAGCTATTCATTGCCAGGTAAATTCCAGGCCAGGCAAGCAGGTTTGCAATGATCAGCAATACAATAAATTCCTGATTAAACAGTGCAAGAATTTTCCCGACAGAGGCTCCCAGGACTTTGCGAATTCCCATCTCTTTTAAACGCCGCGCTACCGAGAGTGATGTAATGCCAAAAAGGCCAAAGCAAGCGATGACAATGGCAAAATAGGAAGCATAAGCGACAATTCTGCGGAAATTTTCTTCAGAACGGCGCTTGCAGACAACTTTTTTTATTCTTATTCATAACGAATTGAATCGATGGGGTTTGCTAAGGCTGATTTTATCACCTGGTTAACAACTGTTAACAAAGAAATAAAGAGAGTGGCAATACCTGCAAAGATAAATGGCAAAGGAGTCAGGGCCTCCCGATACGCAAAATATTGTAACCAGTTGTTCATTACAAAATAGGCAATCGGAGTTGCGACAAAAATCGCTATGATGACAAGTTTGCCAAAGTCACGCGAAAGCAAGACAACGACATGTGCCACTGTGGCTCCAACAACCTTGCGAAGTGCAACTTCTTTACTGCGTTTCTCCATTAAAAATGATGTTAATCCAAAAAGGCCAAGACATGCAATGAATATAGCGAGACCGGCAAACACCGCGAAAACCTGACTACTTGTTTTTTCTGCATTATACAATTCTTCAACGATTTGATCGAGGAACATATATTCAAAAGTTTTATCCGGAGCAATCTCCCGCCATTTATTTTCAAGAAATGCAACAGTGGCTTGTAGAGAGGTCGGTTGTACACGCACTGACATATACTGACCATTTTGAGAATAGGCGATAACCAGTGGCTCTATTTTATTATGAAGAGACTTAAAATTAAAATCCTTAACTACACCGACCACTTTTTTTGCAGCGAAGCCAGCAGATGGTTTAAATTGTTTACCGATAGCATCTGCATTATTCCACCCAAAAGCAACGACAGCTGCTTCATTTAAAATGAATGCATCAGAATCTGTTGGTATGTTTTTAGAGAAGTTTCTCCCGGTTAAAAGGTTGATTTCAAAAGTGGGAATAAAATCGGGGTCAGCAGTGAGTAGTTGAAAAACATAGGTTCGATCATTTTCTTGAGGTTGAAATGGGTGAGCTGGAAACATTTTGCCAGGTAGAGTTAACGAGACAGTTGCGTTTTTTACGTTTGGGTGTGCCAGGAGCTTTTGCTTAAGAATTGGTATCTTTTCGCCAATTGACTCAATTTGATCAATAACCAGAATATGTTCTTGATTAAATCCTAATTTCTTATTTTGCATGTAATCCAGTTGACCATTAACAACAAGTGCCCCGACAATAAGGATCATTGAAATGGTGAACTGGAAGATCACCAATGAGCTTCTAAGCCAATGATATTGATTCCCTGTGCCAAGTTGCCCTTTTAACACTTGTATTGGCCTGAAAGAAGAAAGCACGACAGCAGGATAAATACCGGAAAGCAAACCGACCAAAAGAAATAATCCAAATAAACCTGAAAGCATATAGCCATCTTGAAAGAATGCCATTGTCATATTTTTCCCGGATAGAGAATTAAAAAGTGGTAATGCAAGGTTTGCCAGACTTATTGCAATAATGAATGCCAAAAAAGTAACAAACAATGATTCGACCAGGAATTGTTGAACCAATTGTTTTCGATGGGAGCCTAATACTTTCCTAACACCAACCTCTTTCGCTCGGCCGGTTGAACGGGCGGTTGTAAGGTTCATAAAATTGATGCAGGCGATTAGCAAGATTAAAATAGCAACTGAAGAGAATATAGTTACATAAACGATATTGCCGTTTGGTTCGAATTCGTAAGATGAATTTGCATGCAGGTGAATATCAGTAAGCGCTTCTAATAAATAGACCCACCGATCTCCTGAATCAGCCATGTTTTCAAGGGTAACACCCATTGCTTTTAGCTGCGGACCAATGAATTTACTGACCATAGCTGGAAACTTTGCTTCCAATACGCGATGAGAAATCCCGTTTTGCAGAACGATGTAGGTGTAAAATGAATTATCCGTCCAACTTGGACTTCGACTTCTTGGAAGGGATGAGAGTGCAGCCAAGAAATCAAAATGGAAATGCGAATTGGCAGGGTTATTTTCAACCACACCGGTAATTTTATATTCTGAATTAAGATTGCTAAAGATCAACATTTTCCCCATTGGATCAATAGTGCCAAAATACTTCTCTGCAATTGCTTTTGTAATCACAATTGTATTCGGTTGGTTTAAGGCAATCTTTGCATCACCGGAAATAAATGGCACAGTGAAGACATCAAAGAAACTTCAGTCAGCATATAATACTTTGTTTTCTTTGAAAACTTTCACTCCATATCGAATATTTGCTGTCCCTGGTCCAAAGAATCCTCCTATTATTCTTGTTGCGGATAATACTTCCGGAAAATCCCGGACTAATGTTTGTGCCATTGGCGCCGCTGAAAGTGGCGCTTTTATTTCAGTATCTCCCAATTTTAAATCCAAAACTACACGGTAGATTTGAGAAGCTTTTTCATGATGGCGGTCGTAGCTCAACTCATCGATCACAAAAATTGTGATCAAGAGACAAGTAGCAAGACCGATTGCCAGCCCGGCAATATTAATGAATGAGTAGATTTTTTGATTGAGCAAGTTTCTAAAGGCGACTTTAAAATAATTTTTTAACATAATAAGACTCCAATAGATTGATTCAAAAATAAAGGGTGGCAATGATTTCATAATTTGCAGCCAACACCAGAGATGGGCGTAAAGTAGGCCGTGCTCTTCCGCGTAATATTGAAATTGTTCTTCGAAATCCCCAAGCACCGAGTAGCGAATGGATGACTCAGTTATATGAGACAATAACCATTCGGCTATTTTGGGAAAACGCTGACTTTGAGGATTCTTCATTTAACCGAACTCGATTCCAAAGAGGGAATACCAATCCAGATAGCTTCATGCACTTGTTGAATCTTAAGTAAAGCTTCTCTTCCCTCTTTTGTAAGCTCATAATAAATTTTTCGCCGGCCGCCGCGTTCCGGAGTTGGTTCGCCTTCGATCGATAGCACCAGGTGCTTTTTAAGCAGCCGGTTTAGTGGCGCATAAATAGCGCCGAACGACCAGGTGCGTCCGGTCACTTTTGCCACTTGTCCCCGGATGGACATCCCATAGGCATTTTTCCGGAGTTTCCAGATCGATAATAATATGATCTCTTCTGACCTCGAAAGCAGTTTCATTGTTTACTCCTTGAATAATAATGATTAGTATTCGAAAATAGAGAAAATATGTTTCGTTTTCAAATTAATTTTCTCCATTTGTGAATAGAAATATTAAACGGAAGTCGTTTTGATTAACCTTAACTACTCAAAAACCTTATCACTGTCATCCCGTTGCAACGGGATGACAACTAAGAGGGATTTATGCTTAAAGTCCTTGACTCTCGGTCAATATTGTCCGATATTTTATCATGACTGGAAATGAGATCACCATGCAAAGCTTTATTTATCCCGCCAAACTGACATCGGAAACTGAACAAGGAGGATATGTTGTTACATTCCGAGACCTGCCAGAGGCCATTACCCAGGGAGAAGATGTCGATGATGCTTTGTTGGAAGCGGTAGATTGCCTTGAGGAAGCCATTGCCAACCGGATTGCAAGCGATCTTCCCATACCCGATTCCTCTCAGCCTAAAAAAGGAGAATATTCCATATTACTTCCAGTCCAACTTTCCGCAAAAGCAGCGCTGTACCTTGCTATAAGAGATGCAAAAATCACTAAAGTTGAGCTTGCCAGGCGCATGAATTGTGATGAAAAAGAAGTAAGAAGGCTTCTTAATCCTAAGCATCCTTCAAAGTTACCCAGGATAGAACAAGCTCTAGCCACCCTGGGTAAACAATTAGTCGTTGGACTTCACGAAGCTGTATAGGCTGGATCGGCCGGTGTTTCTCCGGCTCAGACCCCCACCTGTGACCGTTCCATCGACCCACGCCACGAAGGTGCTGACCTGGGAGCGCTTCAACCATCCTTTCCAACTCCGGGCTCGCTGCTTCACATCCGGAGGGTCCAGCACGAGATGCACATCCTGATCAGGGAGCTGGC
>JADFJB010000187.1 GCA_022566355.1 candidate division KSB1 bacterium | reverse complement strand
CGTTTTATCTATTGGAAATCCTTTGCTAAAAGTAGGCCATCCTATGCTCACCCTGATGGGACGTGTACCAGTAAAAGTAACAACCGATAACGGACCTATCCTTCCGGGAGATTTGTTGACTGTATCCAACAAACCCGGTTATGCTATGCTTTGTGCTAAAGCAAAATCTTGTGAAGGCGCAATTATAGGCAAAGCATTGGAAGGCTTGAAGACAGGCGACGGGGTGATATTGGTATTAGTAATGTCGCATTAGCAATATGAAGCTGTATGATCTATTGTTATCTAAAAAGTAAAGAGAAAAAGGAAAACGATGTAGAATAATAAGACAATTTCAATTTTGCGTATTCTGGCTTTTTCTTTAATTTTATTCCAGGCTGCTATAGCTCAGAAAAAAACATTGAGAGTAGCATGCAACTATTGACACAATAAACACAGGATAGTATTACAAGTACTTTGCTTGGCGAGTTTTCATATTGAGATATAATGCTTTTTAACCTTTCTTTATTTTTCGAATAACTAAGCAAACATGAAACCATACTAATATTGACCAACGAAAATTTGTTGAAATAATTTAGAAAACTGTTGACTTTGACCTACCAATTCGTTAAATTAAATGCAAAAAAATCCTAGCGATATCATTTCATTATCCATGTGGTTGCAGGGGCAGGGATGGGTAAACAATAGGTTTTGAATGATACTTTTTGAGAATAAAAAACATCATTTTGTGAATTTCTAACAAAGGAGATGAACCATGAAAAAGCTAATTTTTGTATCGATATTATTTTTTCTGCTTTCTGCTCAGGCTGCCTGGGCCCAGAAAACAATCACTATCCAGGGAGTTGCAACTGACTCCAAAGGTGTGCCTATACTTGATGGGGACAAAACAATCACATTTAATGTTTATGATTCTCCAGATGCTAATTCACCTTTATGGTCGGAACAACAAATTGTTGTCCTGAAAGACGGCATGTTTACCGCTTCACTTGGTGGTGTTAATCCGCTTGATCTCGATTCGGAAAAGAAATATTGGCTGGGGATGAAAATTGGTGATGATGAGGAGATGTCACCGCGATTACAGCTTAATGCAACAGGAGATAATTCCACAGCTTCGGTAAACAGTAAAACAGCTTCGGGAGGAACTGCTGCTATACTCGCGGCCAATAATCTGGATGATGCTTACGACGGGGGTGGTTCCGGTGCAGGCAGGACGATTACTGCGGATGCTGGAGCTGTGAATATAGCTGGTCCTGATGGCTTAACGGTCGAAGGTGCGATCGGCATAGGAACCACCACTCCTACACAATTACTGGAGATAAGAAAGAATGCAGTGGGAGTACGGATGTTGGTACGAAATGAAGGAGGTATCGGTGGTGCAGGATTTGAATTCATAGATGATCTTAGTGGCGCTGACTGGAAAATTAAGGCGACCCAGAATGGAGGGTTTAAGATAAGGGACCAGGCCAATGCCCTGGATGTCATGGGTTTTCTGCCTGTTACTGGCAATGTGGGTATTGGGACATTAGAACCAGCGGCGAGGCTCGTTTTCCGCAGTTCAAGCGGAACTAACATAATCGAAGCCTACAACGATGGCCCCGGCACTACGGGTCTGGTTTTCAGGGTGGAACGGGCAACGGGCAACGTTTATGCCGAAGGCACTTTCAACCCAGGCGGTGCTGATGTGGCTGAATATGTTAATACATCTGAAGCAGTTGAACCTGGTGATGTTATTGAAATTGATCCGGAAAATCCTGGTCAATTTCGGAAAGCACGGGAAGCCAAGAGCCCAAGAGTTGCCGGAATAATCACGACAGATCCCGGTGTAATTCTCGGCGGCAATTCCGTTGACCTGCAAAAATACGATAACCATCCGGCGGTTGCATTGGCTGGCCGGGTTCCGGTAAAAGCAATGGCTAAGTTTGGTGATATTGAAATTGGCGATCTTTTGGTGAGCTCACCTTTCCCCGGTTATGCGATGAAGTGCGATGAACCACGGGAATGTATCGGTGCAATCATTGGCAAGGCGATGGAACCTTTGCAAGAAGGTGTAGGCAAGATCATGGTTCAGGTGATGTTGCGTTAAACGGCTATATTTCATAACGCGAGCAAAGTTGCAAAACTATTGAGCTATTGGCGTTTGGCTATTAGCTATTGGCATCCCGGGTCATTGACTTAATAACTGAATAACTATTAATGACAAAATGACTTAGACAACAACTTAAGTATAATGTATGTCATTGTATATTAGGATGATAATTAGGAATTGTTTAACTAGTCTTAGTGATGACGCCTTAAATTAGGCAACAATAGAGGGTAATAAATTTTTTTCAAAATTGATATGGTGGATTTCAAAGGTTAAGTCGATCCTTTAAATAGAAATGTGAATAAGCAGCTTTTCATATTTATTAGAAAGATATTGAAATAGGATTTTTGCAGGAGCTTTATCAACAAATGAAATCAATTTCTACGTTTCTTTATTCTGTTATTTTTTGCCTGTTATTAATCACAGATTCTCAAGCCCTACAGGAAAGCCAGTTAAATTCCCAAAAAAAGAAAGCGACTGCAACGAATTTACAGACCCGAAAATTCATATTTACCAAGTTGAGTAAAACAAAAGGCATCCAATTAAGAAAATCTGCGCTATCAAATTCCGGGGAAGTTGTTTTAGTAAAATATGATGGTACTATTGAAGGTATTTTAACAATATCAAATCCAAGCGGGTCGAATGATTATTTCGCTGTTCGATATGAAATTCCAGGGGAAATAAAAGCGCCATATATAGTTGCGCAGGTTAGCTTTTTCAACAACGATTCTCAAACTATTTGGCCCCTTGTATTGGTTACCCAGGCTAATGAAAATGGGCATCCCGATTTAAATAATCCAATTGTTGTGTTCAATAACGTAAGCGGAGGTCCTAACCTGGGCTTTCTTGATATCTTGACTAATACTACAGTTGACAACCTGGATGATATATTTTTTGTGATCAAAATGCCGCCGGGTGAAGGATTCAGTATTCCCCCCGGCGAGGGCAGCGGCCCAGCAATTGGCGCTGACGTAACGATGGATAGCGGTCACTTTCCTGGTCATTTGTACTCGACGGATGGCCAAACCTTTCTCAATTTGAACAATTTCAATTTAGGTGTTGAATTAACCATTGGTAATGTTGCTGTATCGGGATTGGTATTCCATGTAGAACGTTCAACAGGCAATGTATTTGCCCAGGGATCTTTCATACCATCTGGTGCAGATCTTGCAGAACACATCAAGGTTTCTGAACCTGTGGAACCTGGCGACGTTGTTGAACTCGATCCAACCAAACCCGGGTTTTATCGCAAAGCGCGCGGTGAAAGCCATTTAGTTGCCGGGATTATTACATCAGAGCCGGGGTTTACGCTTGGAAACAGGCCAGTGGCAAAAAATGAAACTGCAGACCAAAGTTTAAAGGATCGTGCAAAAACAAGAGAATCAATGCAACCAATGTTAGCCCTGATGGGGAGAGTACCTGTAAAAGCCACAACAGAGAATGGCCCAATTCGTGTAGGGGATCTCCTGATTGTATCAAGCAAACCAGGTTATGCCATGCGTTGTTTTGAAATAGATTCGTGTGACGGAACGATCATAGGCAAGGCCTTGGAAGGTCTGGAAAAGGGGAAAGGAAAAATACTGGTATTGGTTATGGCGCATTAGAAGATTTTAAGAAAAGTTTTCTTTTTTTGACAGGATTAACAAGATAAACCGGATTTTTATCCTGATAATCCTGTTTATCCTGTCTAAAATCACTTCACTACTTGTATGGCAGGTCTGCAAGGTTTCCCCTTCTCGTATAGAACCAGGTCATTCCTAAAACGATTCGCCAATTCAATATTGTTAGTCTGTTCAACTATCGTGATCAATTGTTTTTGTAAAGAAGCAGCCTCTTCACAACGCCCCGTTTCAGCTAGTGCCAAAGCAAGTGTTTCAGCATGCGTAGAAGATTTTTGAGCCTGGTAAATTCGCACTGCCAGATCAACCGATCGCCTGCCGTTACGCAGTGATGTATCCGGGCAAACAGCCAAAAGCCGTGCAAGATCATGAGCTGTGAGTCCGCGATCCGGAAAGCGCCGGTTTGCGTGATCCAATAAGTCTCGCGCTTCTCTGTATCTTCCATGTTTAATCAAAAGTTTGGATAAAGAGAGCAGTATCGGTTCATCATCCGGGGCAAATTCCTTTGCTTTATGAAGAAGGTCCAAAGCTTTACCCTCACGACCTATTATTACAAATGCTTTGACCAATTCGCGTATCGTTTCGAGGTCTTTCGGATTAGCTTTCAGTACAGATTGAAATTGATCGATCGCTTCAAAGTATTCTTTTTTTTGGCTGAGTTGCAATCCAAGGTTGAAACGTGCATTCTGGTTTTTGGTATCGTATTGCAATACAGTACGAAATTGCTCGATTGCTCCCTCTATGTCGCCAATCCGTGCCAAGGCGACTCCTAGATTTACATGTCCGCGTACACTTTTGGGTTTTGCTTTCACTGCTTCAGTGAATGCTATGACTGCTTCTTTGTATCTACCAGCACTTAGCGCCATCCGACCTTTTATCAAGTGAACTCGTTCTCCCTGGACTATTTCCTGCAACGCATCCACCAATGGATCAATCGGACGAACTCCGACAGGACCTTGCTGGTTTAAATGTGTTTGCGCGTTCTGTAAATCTCCCAATCCTCGATATGCCATCCCCAGAGAGTAATGAATTCGATTAGCTGCCGGGACTTTTTCCAGTGCAGCATGAAATTGTTTTACGGCTTCCGAATATTTTTGCTTAAGAAGTGCAACCATACCCAAACCGTAAAAAGCAGATGGGAAGTCCGGTGCCAGTTTCAGGGCTGCCTGAAATTCATTGTTTGCTTCTTCCAACAGGTTCAGTTGCATGTAAACATTGCCCAAATTAGATGCCGCTGCCACATAGTTTGGTTGAATCTTTCTTACAATTTTATAGTAATCTACAGATTTAGTTAGTTGCCCTGATTTCTGATAAAGAACACCGAGAAGATAAATCCACCGGTAGTCTTCAGGAACTAAACGGCTGGCATTCAGATAGCAACTTTCGGCTGATTCTATAATATCATAAGCATGATATAGTTGGCCTAATCTCCCATAGCCATCGGCCAGGCTGGCGTCCAATATGTCTCCTTTTGAAATCAAATCGATAAGGGACTTCTGAAATGACTCAATTTGTTTTATTACCGGTTTATCCATTCGGTCTAGCTGAGGTAACGGAATAGCTACTAATCCAGAATTTGGTGGCTCAATAACCTTTTTACTGCTGTCGATTTTCGTTAACTGAGCAGATACATTACCGGATATCAGTAAGAAGGTTATCAAAAGATTCATCAGAAATGTTTTCATAGACTAAAATCACTCATAGCTAAATCCCTAGGGTACTCGCTTTAATCGTAAGCGTTCTAATAAACCATCGAGCTTGTTAAATCATTACAATTACGAGAGTTTGACATAACGTAAATATTATATAAGATAATTATTAATTATAATATAATCGTTTCGACCGAGGCTTTCGGCTGCGGATAAACTCCGCGGGGAGAAATCTTATCACCTAACAAGTTATTTGTGGCTCATTATAAATATGCATACTTTTTTTAACATGTGGTATTAGTTATTTTGATAAAATTCAGATAATAAGTATGATTTTAAAAAAGTACAATCA
>JADFJB010000186.1 GCA_022566355.1 candidate division KSB1 bacterium | reverse complement strand
ACAAGGAGGGGAAATTCCTCCCCTTGATAAGGGGAGGTTAGGAGGGGTAATTGAGATAAACAAATTACTACAGCTTATAGCTCCGTTTAAAAATACGTCACCGAATTTATGAAACAGACCACTAAGTTACTCCGGTTATAAACAACACTCCACCCGATTCTTGCTAAGTTCTTAGTTTATGACTCCGGATAATTAAAATCCATCTCCCCATACATACGCGGAACGCGGTATTATCTAATTTGGAATAATCGTTCCTGTGAGATAATCAACTTGCGATAAACCCAAATCCTCTATGTTTTATTGATTTAACAAATTCCTCTTTGATGTTATTCATCATTAAAATTACTTTGCTACATCACAATCAACCCATCCAAAATCCTTTACGCTGGGATACGCCTAAAATCGATTTGCAATGCTCACAAAAATAAATATATCGTTTGCCAAAAAAACCAGCCATTTTCTGGTAGAAGACTTTTTTTACCTCAACTTTGCAAAAAGGGCACATAGGCGAACTATCTGTTTTTTCTTCTATTTCAATCATGATTTTCTCCTTTTTTTTATACTACAAATAGGTCTACCTAGTTTAAGTAAAAAAATTCAATTCAATCCTCAAATCAATATAGCAGAACCTTGTTATTCACGTCCTTCTCATTAAAATAACAGGAGTGTTTTACAAAACCACCCTCTTGATTAGTTGTGTAATTTTCCCAAATTCGTCTCCAATAAAGCTTCCCTCATCGCTTTAATATGATGAGGACCTGTTCGACAACAACCACCAATCAATGACGCTCCCTGATCATACCAATCCAGACTTGCTTTACTAAAATCCATGGGATCGGATGTCCCGATCCAAATTTTTCGGATCGGATCGTAAATCTCTCCTGAATTCGGGTATACAATGATTGATTTGGTCGGTGCTCCTCGTTGTGCCTCTTCAATCAAAGATGAAATATATCGCGGCGCCGTACAATTTATTCCGACGGCTACAACTTGTTGGCAATTTTCAAATAGAGAGACGGCCTCTTTCAGGGTCGTACCATCACTTATGTCCTTTTCATCTTTACAGGAAAAGCTGATCCAGGCATAAATGTCTGGCGTCTCAGATAGCAATTCCCGCAATACTTCAGCTTCTTGGAGGCTAGGGATTGTCTCGCAGGCAAATATATCTGCGGAAGAATCTGCGAGCACTTCCCAACGGGGGTTATGAAAAGCACGCAGCTTACTAGTTGAAATCCCATAATTTCCCGTATATTCTGAGCCATCGGCTAAATACGCTCCGTACGGTCCGATACTCGCTGCCACAATAGGACGAATTCGATAGTTATGTTGAAACTTAGAACTTTGAAAATAGTCATCACGGGTTTCACAAGCCAGTTCTACGGCGCTTTTTAAAAGAGATTTTGCCTCCTTCTCTGTTTTCCCTTCTGATATAAAACCGGGAACACTCGCCTGGTAACTGGCAGAAGTAATGCAGTCAGATCCTGCTTTTAGATAGGATAAATGAACCTTGCGGATTTCTTCTGGCTTGTTCATCAGCAAGCGTGCAGACCACAACCGATGATTTAGATTATGGCCCAGGCGTTCCAATTCCGTGGCCAGACCGCCATCCAACAGAACAAATCCTTGTTTCTGCAGAAATGGATTAATGGGTGATTGACTTGGCATCTTATTCTTCTCAAAGTGCAACATTTTTAATTTCAATTTAAAGGAATTGGCATTTTCTGTAAATAATTACGAGCAATAAAATCCAATGAGTCCAAGCTTTAAAGTAATCTTCTCTTCGAAAAGATTTAACTTTTGTTTGTTATTATCAAGGAATATATTTTATAATATACTTCAACCAACAGTATTAATTCATCATTAGGAAAATAATAAATTGGAGGTACCATGATTGCCCGAACCTGGCACGGTGTCGTCCCAAAATCAAAAGCAGATGATTAATTTATCTTCCATTCGTAACGTTAATTTTGTTTGCATAGCAACCTCATATACATCTATTCGCTATAAGTTAATCCGTCAGACCAATCTAAAAACAAAGAGTATTACGAAAGGTCACAGATCAACAAACAACACGGCTTTTAAATAAAAACAATAATATAGCCACGGATTCACCCCGTTAGATAAAAGCATCAAGTTTACCAGAAAATACTAAAGAATTGTATCTAACAGGGTGAACACGGATAAAACACGGATTTAATAAATGGAGCTTTTAATTTCACTTTTTCAACATAAAACATTTCTATAAATTCAAATTGAATGTAATGGTTTTTAATTTTTTTTTCTAAACGGATTTTATCAGTGTCAATCAGTGAAAATCCGTGGCTAAATTCTTTGGTCGCGGCCCAAGGCCGCTCTGTGCTTTTACAATAATGTATAAGTCAACCTCACTGTCAATGCCTGCTTCAATTGCCTTTTGACAGATACATCGCGATCGTAAATTAATTTTACATTAAAATTGACGGCAATCAGCTTGGTGATTTTGGCGCTGATCAATGTGTTCCAATTCACATCAATTTCGTTGAGGGTTTTTATATTGGAAAACATTTCCAACTCAGCGTTCTCCGCGGTTAAACCTTGTTGTTCACCTATTTTTCTTTCGCCGGTTCAGGTGAAGGTTCAGGTTCGACAACCGGTTGTAATTCTTCTTTTTCCTCCAATCCTGCCCGGCAACTCGGACAAAAGGTCCAATCCGGTTTAATGGGATACTGGCATTGCGGGCAATATGTGTTGGACAAATCGAAGCCGCAGTGCGGACAAAAAGTGCCAGTGCCATTTAATTCGTTTTCACACTGGGGACATTGGTGAGAGCGCATGGTCGATGGCCTGGTGATCATGTAGATGGCGAGACCGAATATCAACGAAATAAGCGTGATAAATGCCCAAAGACCGGGATTGTTCACATCACGTTGTTGGGCATCAATATAGACCCAGGTGGGTAAGAGAAACCAGAGAAAAAACCCTGAAATAACCGTAAAAAATATAAATAATGGCTGGTAATCAAGAAATGCGTCTTCACCCCGGGCCCTATTGTTACTGTAGTACATTTCATGATTAGCCGAATCATCGATCTTTATAAACAAGGTTCCCTGTACCTGTCCGTCTTCATTGGCCACAGGCGCTGATAAGATCAGACCACGATCTCTCGTATAATACCAGCTGCTCTCCCTTCCATCCTGGTGTAATTGTTTAATTTTACCAATATCAACATTCGCAAAATCAACTTGATTGTGCTGATCGATTACATCAAGGAGAAAGTCATTGCGGTCGCTATAGAGTCCTTCTTTGATGATGGTTTCCGCATTTTTATCATAGGCATTATTAACCTGGACAAAGGCATAGGAAGGCGCTCCAAAAATAAATTCGCCCCGGTTGTCGCTCATCCAAAGATAACGTTTTGCCTGATCCACTTTTTGATGTTCGAGTAATAGTTCGGATTGGATAACTTTGATCAGCCGGTTATCGGCTACGTTTTCCGGTGTCCTGGAAATCACTCCTATTTTTTCTGCTGTTGCTGTCAAATATTGGGTATTTTGATCGGTGACCGTTGTTATATGTTCATTCAATCTCTGCTGGTGTTGTTTATATTTATTATTCCAGTAAGGGGTTTGAATAATTGCCACACTAAGCGAAACCATGAAAACAATTGCCGCCGGTAACGCCATTTTTTTGATTAATTTTTTCCTGTTCATTTTTTCTCCAATTATTTTGAGTAAATGTTACTTTAACTTTCTTTTTAATGATTATCCAATTCTTACTACAAATATTTTTCACCTCTCTGTGCATCTTTCTTACTTTGTTACTTTGTGCCTTTGTTCCTTTGTTTCAATCATAATCGAATCGCATTTTTGTTTACATCAAAATACAAAATGGGAGCCAGGGCCAGGGTTATAAATGTGCCGGCGCACAAAAATAAGAAAGCAACAAATCCAAAACTGCCGACGGTTTGAATGACCCAGATCTCTTGCATAGACTGCCAGAATGGCTGCATACTGATCCTGTCCTGAATGAAGTAGATCAAAGACAAGATAAAGATCATCACAAAACCAATACGGAAGAATGGCAACGCTGACATTTCCGGTCTGGCTGGTGCTACCCTTGGCCGTTCTGCCGGTATATTTGCCAATATTTTATCGATAGTTCCCGGCAGCGGTTGCTCGTCCTGGGAGTACTTCAAAATGGCATCCATCAGATTTAGCTCATTTAAATATTCCCGGCAATCTTCGCAGCCGGTCAGATGATCACGAAGTTTGCTTTCTTCCTGTTGAGTACATTCATGATAAAACAAGCTTAGAATTGCATTTTTATTTTGATGGCTCATATCTAAAACTCCACCGCTTCTAATAGTGGTTTTAATTTCGCAATGGCCCGGTGAAACCTGGCCTTTAAGGTTCCTTCCGGAACTTTGGTAATCTCGGCGATCTCCCTGAACTTCAATTGTTGAAATTGCTTTAAAACGATGATTTCACGAAGGTGCGGTTTTAACTTCCCCAACGCCTTTGCAATGGTATCCTTTAAATCGGAATGTTCCAGTTGCACATCGGGTTGTTCCGCTTGCGGATGCGCTGGTTCCTGTTCTCCTTTTATCTCTGTGACATCCACATAATGAAAATCGTAGCGTTTTTTCACCATCTCATTCCTGGTATTATTCAGTGCGATGGTGTAAAGCCAACCCCTGAATTTTCCGGATTCCTGACTGAATGTATGCGCAGCATACCAAACCCTGGTAAAGGTCTCCTGCAATAAGTCCTGGGCAATGTCTCTGCTGCCGGTATATTTTAAAATATAATTAAAGATACTCACCTCATATCGATTGTACAAAATCCTTAATGCTTTGGTATTCTTTTTGAGAATCATACTCATTAGTTCTTCATCCGTACTTTTTTCCATTCAGGCTCTATTTCTTCCTTTTAACGGTATACCAGATGAGTTTTAAAAAAGTTGATGTTTGTAAATTTAAGGTAGATTGGGTGAATATCAAAATAGAAATGAAAGGAACTGAGTTTTGATGAATAATTGGAAGGATTGAAGAAGAGATTGCTAATATAGGAGAAAGTAGCGTTTTTTATATCCAAAAAAGGCCAGCTTTATTTGCTGACCTTTTTTCTTAGTTCACATGCAGAAAGGTTATTCCTATTGCAATGCCGTATAAAATATCTTGACCGTTGCTTGCTTAAATTCAGGCGCCAGGTTTATTTTATCTTTATGAAGTATCTTTTCGGGAATTCGGCGGTGCGAAACTACAAAAATACCATCATTCTTTACTGTACCATTTACCCATGAATCTACCAACTGGGTAATATCCAGGTCAATTTGGGTTAAACCCAACTTGTCTTTGCCAATCCTTCCCGTTACAGGATTCTGGTTATAACTTGTCGCGGCGATTTCGCCGTTGGCGTCTGCTGCCAAGATTTCAAACAAGTTTATATTTTCCGAATTCTCGCTTATGTTCACGCCAAAGCTAATGACTGCACGATCGATATTGATGCCATCCGGCAGGGCAGGCAGTGCAAAGTTGAATAAAAGCCGGTACGAATCACCTTTCAGATCCTGGACTTCGACACTTACATTTTCGATGATAATTATTTCCGATCTTGCGATAAATGGAACACTGCACAAGAGTACGATAAAAAATAGTCTTTTTATTTTTGTTGGCATAATGGCCTCCTTTAAAGTAGATAAATTCCTATCAACAAGTAATCAACGCATCAATATCAACTTCCGTGATTCAGAATTCAGTTTTCCTGAATCTGCTGTTTTTGCGTAAATGCGGTAAAAATAGACACCCGATGTTAACCCGCTGCCATTTTC
>JADFJB010000185.1 GCA_022566355.1 candidate division KSB1 bacterium | reverse complement strand
TCAGTCTCCAGTCGTCATTCGTCATTCGTCATTCGTCATTCGTCATTCGTCAGTCTCCAGCCTCCAGCCAGTCTCTAGTGGACAGACAGGATGTCTGTCCTACCGGATCTTCTGTTTGGAAATTGTTTTTTTGAATTTGAGATTTATTTGAGATTTGTATTTTATTATTTGTTATTTTTTCTCAAGCAGAACTGAGACCGCTGCGCTTAACTCATTCACGATTTATAAAATGCTATTTTCAAGCTGCTTCAATCTGGCTTTCATTTTGAATAATAATGGTAGGGTTAGGATTATGGGGAGGTACCTCCAAACCTTGTTTTTTTAATAATTTAGTATGTTCTATCATACCCCATTTTGCTTTGAACAAACAATCTTCTATAGAATGGCCTATACCTGAAAAACCTTCCAGCTCATTTGAAAAGAATCCAAAAAAATCAGGTTCTTTCGTGGCCTCGATAACGAGCGAATATTGCAATTCTATCATAAATACCTCAATACCTCATTTTTTCTTTTTTAGTCCTGTGGCTTTTAGAATAGCCTGGCATGTACCAGTTGGTACTTCTTTTGATCCATGGAAGTCACACGAATTAATTTATCCCATCCAGTCTTTGAATAATATCTTATCGATCCTTTTTCCCTAAGTAATTTGAATCCATTTTTTTCAAGTAGCCGGATAAGTTCGCTAAATTTCATTATTTGACATTATTAAGTTTAAATTACTCTACAAAACTAACATATTTAAATCTTTTATTCAATATTGAATATATTAAATTATTCTGCAAAGGATTTTACAATTCCAAAATATTCCTTCGTCAAATTGTTACAACACCCAAGGATCGGCTTCTAACAAAAGGGAGAACAGGAGATCGGAGAAAGAACAGAATGTGCAACTTTTGTTTTGGAGTGCATCAACAGTGTTGATGCGACATAGGTTGATCTGTTCGCTAAGATCAAAGTTAACATCTACACCTGGCTTGGTAGGACAGACATTCTTGTCTGTCTATTTTATACACCCCTGAAAATCCTCCCGTCTGGACGGGATGATTTTCTTCCCTCTTCGTCAGGTTCAGGACACAGCCTCTCAAAGAGGGGAATTCCAACATTCAACCATATAATTTCAAAGTCCTACGCCTAATCCTAAACCTAAACCTAACCTTAACCTTAACCTCATCCGGTATCCGGTATCTTGCATCTGGTATCCGCCATCAGCTTTCAGAAATTAGGTCCCTGATAAGCTTGTGCCCCATTCTTATGAACTGTCATCCCTGCATGTTTCCAGGCAAGTCCCTTTCTTTTTCATATTTGCCTTCTCCCGTTTACCCATTCTCCCATTCGCCGGTTTCGTTTCTCCATCTCACATGTTAATTCCTAATAAATTTAGGCACTTCTAACTTTAGGCAATTTAGGCATTTTGTTCTTCCTTGTATCTCTAAACATTCCCACCACCCATACCCTTAAGTTCATTCCGGATTTTCAAAAACAATCTCCTTCTCGAAAACGACTGCATTCAGAGGAGCTATACCAAATATGTTTGTGGCTTTGGCATTCTCCTCGGTCAAACGATGATTGGTTATTATAACTTTGAATGTACGATCTCCGCCATTTTTAGGAACCGTGAATGAAAACAAGTAATTCCTTTTTTCCAAAGGTCGCAGCCGATTGTCAAATACTTTCTCCGCCTTAGGCCACCACTTCCACAATTGACCGATTCGATATGTTGTGTCGGCGATCACTCTTCCTTCATCATTCTCCAAGCTTAGATCCAAAGTAATAAAATACTCGGGATCACCAGTTGGTAAATAATGGCCGGCATTCTGATTGGTAACTGTTATTGTGACAAAAGTGCTGTCTCCCGATGTGAGGGATTTCTGTGAAGATTGAATGTCTATCTCCATGCCTCTTTTGTACCCGCTCACAATTTTACCCTGCCCCATAAATTTCGGGATCGCACTGCCGATCCAGGTATGCCGTCGTGTCCACCGAGCCTGAGTATAACCAGTCAGAGAACGATAGACCTCAGGCATGTGGCAGGATATACAATCACGCCCCCTTTCGGGATAGGGACCGGCGGCCCACTCATCGCCAGTCTGAAAGCTGCAAACCAGGCTTGGGGTTAGTTCGTCTGTCACGTTGTGGCAGGTCAAACAGTATTGTCGTGATAAGAATTCCGGATCTATTTTGACTGCATGGGGAGCCATTGTATCTCCTCTCAACCCAATCACTGCACCATCTCGAACATGACAAGCTGCACATGTGATGGATTCCTCTTTCAAATTGGGATCGAAGTTCGGATTGCTTTTTTGTACTGGTTTGTAATAATCTCCGTCTTCTTTGCCCAGGATGATGAATTCCTGTTGATCTTGAAGGGGTGTATGACAATTGATGCACACCCACAAATTTCCGTCTCTTTTCCACTCACCCTGGAATTGCGGGTCTTGCAGCGCTATTGCATGAAATGAATCTTTCCATTCCTTATAAATCTCCTGATGGCAAACGCCGCATTCCTTAGCGCTGATGGAATTAAGACCCGCAGGTATGGTTTGGTGGGGTATAGGTTTCTCCCAGTGTTCTGTCAGGGGCTGTATTTTTGGCTGACCATCATTCGAATAAGTACAATTTTGAATGATTAGAAATATACTACATACGAATGCCTTCGAAGTAATATTTAATAAGGTCGATATCATTTTCATAAAAACATCCCGTAAATACATTTCCAATGATAAATTGTAATCAATTCGATTTTAAAATAATAATTTAATTTTTTTCTTTCAATGAGAAGAATTTTGATATATATTTATGCAATCAAATAAAAAAGTGATTCAATGAGGTGGGTTTGATGAAAACGATGAGTAAAAATATTTCCGCTTTTGTGTTATCCTTGTCCATGCTTGGATTTCAAGCCATCAATCCGAATTATTCACAGGATAATGGCGCCAAAATCAAAATTTCACAAGAAAGCTTTGATTTCGGTGAGGTTCAGGAAGGAAGCGTTGTAAACCATATTTTCAGGGTTACCAATGTGGGGGATTCTGTCTTAAATATTTACAAATTAAGAGGTTCCTGAGGCTGCACAGCCGCACTTCTGAGTTCAGAAGCTTTGCAACCCAGCGAATCAGCGGAAATTAAAGTCACCTTTAATGCCGCAAACAAAATGGGTAGAATTGCCAAATCAGTCCGTATCTACTCAAATGATAAAACAGAGCCGATTAAGAAAATAATGATCTATGCTACTGTGGTTGAAAGGGAAATGGTTGCCGGTAGTGAACATAGTGGAATTGTTATGGAAGGCAATTATTTTAAGGGCAAATGTATAAGTTGTCATGTGGCCAAAGGCATTGACAAATACGGTAAAGCCTTGTTTGATGCCGATTGCGCTAAATGTCATGGAGAAGATGGCAAAGGTGTAGAACATATTGCCAAGTCATTAGTCCAACCGGAGTTTTTTAACAACTTATCGGATAAAGTTTTATATGGGCTCATCGCAAAAGGAACCTACAATATAATGATGCTAGGTTTTGCCAAGGAAAATGGGGGACCATTGGATCAAAATCAAATTGAATCTCTGGTGGAATATATCCAAACTTTGAATGAAAATTAAAATTATTTCGAAATGAGGTTCACTAACTCTAAATCTGACCGAAAAATTTACCAGGTTCATTGTATTTTGATCAATAAAAAAAATTTGATATTTTGAAAAAAAAAAAACTATTTTAATGGTTTAACAGAGTATTTACTTTTTATAAGGCAATTGAACATGTGGTTGAAAACAAACGTAGGGAGAACAATGAAAATGATGCTTACGCGATCGTGGAAAGCAGAAATATTTAAGAAGTGGTTGTATATTCCGATAGCCCTGGTGATTTCATTGATTTCGATTTACCCAAACCAGGCACTTACCCAAAAACTGCCTGAAAAGGCGAAAACTGCAAAGAATTGGAATGAAGTCAGCCACCTCAGCATTGTTATCAATGGAAATATGGATAACCGTGCAAGATTTTACCTGCGGGAAGACAGGACAGCAGTAATGATCCAAAGTTTAGCTTTTAAGAATATATTAGTATTGAATGTAAAAACGGGAATCGTAAATACCATAGACAGTAAACAAATAGTTTTCTCCGAAGGTAAATTTTCTGTTCTGGTCGATGAGAATACCCCAATGACTTTCATTACTAATTTTACTCAAAACAAATCTGCTCTTGAATTTGTGGTTGGCGATAAGAAAATTAGTGTTGTTCCACGTCAACATTTGGTGGGTGAGGCCTCAGTCGATGAAATCACAAAACATACAGTAGCCTATAAGCAATTGATGAATAAGTATGAACCCAATCGCGAGGCAATCGAATTTTTATCCAACTACGATAAGGCTGTTACGATCACAATTGCTTTTGGTACCTGGTGTCCCCATTGCAAAAAATTAGTTCCAACACTCATGAAATCCATTTCCGAATGTAATAATTCTAATCTCGACTGTTCCTATTTTGGTATAAACAAGCAGTTTAATCAACCTGCAAAATTTTTAAAAGAGAATGCAATCAAGAAGATCCCTACTGTTATCGTTCATAGGGGAGGGTTAGAGATTGGTAGAATCACGGGCACGCCTATAGATTCTATGGAAGAGGATATTGTGGCAATTCTAAAAGGTAACTACTCACCTAAAGAGAATTGAAAAGCTTCTTAATATGAATCCATCGGATTCGGCACCAAAATTAACCATTACAAGTTCACATAAATGGCTGGTTCTCTTAGGCTTTGTATGCAGAATAATTGTCGCTTTTGTGTTCCTAACCGCAGGTATCCTTAAATCTTTCGATCCTGACGGATTTGCCTATCAAATAGAGTCTTATGGTATTATTTCCGGTATTTTAACATATATTGCAGCTCTATTCTTCATCGTTGTAGAATTCCTGATTGCCATAGCATTACTCATCAATTATAGACCCAAAATAACTTTTACCGGCGCAGGAATTTTGCTTTTCTTTTTTATTATTGTTACAGGATGGGCATGGTCCCAGGGAAAGACGGAAGGGTGCGGCTGTTTTGGAAGTCTTGCAAGTAGAACTCCGGCAGAGGTAATCATTGAGGATATATTTCTTTTGGGTGGATTATTTGTCTCCTGGCTGAGTATGAAGGGTAATAACATTCAAAATTTGCAGTGGAAAAATCGCCTGTTTTTAGCCTCCCTTGTGTTCGCCGTAGCCTTGCCGTTTCTAGGTCCCCGCATGCCGGTTGATTCCATTGTCACTGATCTGAAAATTGGCGCCGATCTCAAAGATCTATCAGTGAGTGATATAGATGCTGATCTTACCGAGGGGGAGTATTTAGTGGTCTTGCTGGATGAAGAGTGTGAACAGTGCGAAAAGATCGTCGAAGATTTAAACCGGATTTTAAATAACTCAACAGCTCCGGAGTTAGTCGGAATACTTGTTGGAAATAGAGACAATGTCTTTGAATTTGTATGGAAGTATGGCGTGATTTTCAATTTAGGATATGCCCCCCGTGAAGAAGTCGGAAATCTCTACAGGAAACTTCCCAAGGCATTTTTATTGAAGGACGGCATTGTAGAACAAGTTTGGAATGATTTGCCAATAGATTTTTTCAACGAATAAAAGCCATAGACATGTTGATCAAAACTGCCCTATTTTAGACAACGAAAAACAAAAATAAAATACTCTCCAAACCCATCTAATTATAAGGACATCGATACGGCTGAATTTAAACAAAACAGAAGATGCTTTTGTTAAAATAAGGTAACAAGGAAAAAGGAAAAAGGGGAAGGAAAAATTCTTGGATTGCTAAGTGGTCTGTTTCATAAATTCGGTGACGTATTTTTAAACGGAGCTATAAGCTGTAGTCATTTGTTTATCTCAATTACCCCTCCTAACCTCCCCTTATCAAGGGGAGGAATTTCCCCTCCTTGTTTAA
>JADFJB010000184.1 GCA_022566355.1 candidate division KSB1 bacterium | reverse complement strand
CTGTGATCGACAATGCGGCATAACAATGCGTTGCACCGGAGCGGCGGTGCCACCGTTTCTCGCAATGGAAAGTCGCTCTCCGCCGCCCGGTGAACGCAAACGTTAGCCAAAAGCAAAAATTGCATTTATCATTGAACATCGATACGCTAAGTTAATATTAATGGGAGTCAATAGTTTCAGACCACATCAAAGCCTTGAGCAAAAGACACTATCGGGATTTAAAACCCAGTTCGAAGGTAAAATAATTTAACAACCAATTTTATTCGGGTTACATCATCACAATCATAGTCAAGCAGCATAATTTTTATTTCCTTTTACCTCTTACTGTCTGTTTATTGTTATTTATACGAGAAACACATACACAAAAATATAAAAACACTCAGTGCTGGTAAACTTTACTAAAATGTTATTAGAAGAAAATTATCAATCATGCTATTTTTGGTAAAAAATTATATGATGTATAATGGGCTTATGATAGATGTACACCGGATGGATTTTTGCTAAAGCACAGGATTAATCGCTCGAGAGCGTAATAAGAGGATTTCTTTCAGAACGATTAATGTTAAACATTATATTAGCTTTCCTGAATAAAAACAGTTATTTTTGCAGATTGTTAATTTATTCTTAAAAAAATACTAAAATTATGATGTTAATAAATATATTAAAAAAATACACTTGTGAAAGCCCAAAACAGTATAGGAGAAAATAAAAGATGAAAATTGCATTTATGTCAGCCTGGAATACAACCAGTGGTGTATGTATGCACTCTGAACCAATTGCAAAAGCCTTTATGGAAATGGGTCACGATGTAATAGTTTTTACATTTTACCCGCATGATCATCATGGAGATGGAATTACGGCAGAAAATGAAGATTTTGTATTTCCCTGTTTTGGTACAAGGTTTAACACAAATACCATAGATCCGCGTCCCTTTATTGAAAATGATTATGAAATACTTATAGTCGAGGATCTTGGAGTGTTGCCTGGTGAGAAACTTAATAATCTCATGCCTATTATAAAAAAGAAAGCAAAAGTTGTGCATGTAGTTCATGAAAACAGACCTCCGGACGGAACTTGGTTTTATAGAATACTGTGGGACAGTATAGTATATTTCGATCAGCGTCAAAATTTTTTAAAAAAAGCATATCCTGACGCAGAATTTATCCCTTTCCCCTGCTACAAGATGAGAACGGGAGATAAAATTGAAGCCAGAAAAAAATTAGGCCTTCCCTTAAACAAAAAAATTGTTTATTCTTTCAGTCATAGAGGATATGGACATTATTATAGAGATTTACCAAAAGAGCTACGAAACAATACCATTCTTCTCCAGGTGATCAGAGAGGATATGCACGAACTTCTAGAAGAAAATCAAACCGAAAATCCTTATATCATTGTTAAAAGAGAAAAGGTTATTACTACCCAATTATTTGATGACTATCTTTTTGCTTCCGATGTTGTTATTTTACACAAATATCAAATTAAAGACCAGGCTGTAGTTTCTACTACTGCTTTACAGGCCCTGGGAACGGGTTGCCCAATTTTTGTTCCCAAAGGCTCAGATTTTTTTCAAGATTTTAAAGAAGCGCTTATACATTATACTAATCCATCTGATCTTAATTCTCAATTAATTACGCTACTTAATGATAAAAGCATGTTGATTGATATAAATAAGAAAGCTGAAAAAATTATAGATAAATTCTCACCTGATAAAATTGCTAAAAAATTTATTACTCTTTTTGAAACACTATTAAAAAATAAACCATAAGGACAATGAAGGTACAAAATTATAGATTACAATATATTGACCTTTACGGTAAAAGATGATTGATAACAGGAAAGGATGTACATAATGGGAGACAAGGGTGGCAAGAAAGACAAGAACAAGAGTCAGAAACAGAAGAAAAGTAAACAGGAACAAAAGACAAAAAAGAAGTCGGAAAAACAACCAAAAAGAACTCCGTAACTAGAAGCATTCTCTTTGAACCAAAGGAGAAAGCGAAATGGGAACAAGTGCATGCCAAACACAAAGATAATGCTCTTGTAAGGCAACCTGATTCCTGAGTTCTAGACCCAACATCAAATGTTTAAAGCTAATTTTAATGGCAACAGGATATTATGCTAAAGGAATTTTTAGAAAACATCGTTAAGCCTATAGTGGACAAACCTGATGAAGTCAGAATAACCGAGATTGAGGGCGAATCAGTTTGTATTTATGAGTTGCGTGTTGGTGCTGGAGACTATGGTAAAATAATTGGAAAACATGGACAAAATGCTAATGCAATACGGACAATTCTTAAAGCAGTTTCAGCTAAAGCTGGTAAACGGGGAGTTCTTGAAATTCTTGAATAGAAGATTGAGCGAAGGCCACAATGGTCGCTGGAAATCAGTGTGTCCACAAAGACTCATGATGGTGCTCTTGGGAATCACACTTTATCTTGGCACTGCAAGCAAAATCAAAATCATGCATAACACGGCGCTTAACACGGAATTTAACCGTGCGACGATGATTGGCAATATAAGGATTTATTGGTCGGTTAAATCCGGTTAGCTTAATCGTTGTGTAACCCTCAAAACTCACAGAAAAATGAAAACTATTGCCGATGGGAAGACCAAATTCATTGATGACAACGCCTTGATGTTTATCGTTCGCCGGGTCTATACCGACTATGGTTTTACCCTGGATAGACTCCCGCTTCTTTTGAAAGGCTTTATACTGCCTCATGATATTACTTCCTTAATTTGGGGTGTGAATAAGAAATAAATGAATTGGCCTTTCAACTTTAGTTTCCGCTCAATGTTTCTACATCAAGGCTTTTAGGTGTTCCGAAAAATCAAGATGTATGTACAAGAGTAAAAAATTTTGGTGGTTCTTGGCATACCTTTGTGTAATATATTATATTGAAAATAAATAAATTCAAATTTATGTCTGAACTCGAATTGAACTTACGACCGTTAATTAATTGGCTTAGACTACTACGTCTGGTAGTGGTAGGCTCAGTAAGTCCACCTTTTGATTAATTGGTTAAATTTATGGCACCAACAAAAAGATGGAACTGGCATGGACTTTGCCTAACAAAGGATGGAGGATTTAATATGTCTCAAAAACTTCTATTCGGTTTTTCTGCCTTATTTCTAATCGCGATTCTCAGTTCACAGGTTCGGGCGCAAGGCACAAACGGGGATCCGCAGTCCGGGGTTTATGGTGAGCGAACTTTTAGAAAATGGGGGCAGATGAATGGTAATTTGGTAAACACTCCCTTCATAAATTACGGCATGGTAGGGAACTGGCCGAATAATCCGGATCCGGCGGAGTGGCCGAAAGGCAGTGGTCATACTTATGTTGAGGGCGCCACGCCCATCGTCATTGCAGAAGTAGTCGATCGCGACGGCAACGTGGTCCACATCGCAGAAGCCGGTTATCGCGAGGATATCGACGTCGGTCCTACCGGCACCCCGTGGGGGTACGAGCCGCGCCCAGGTTGGGATGGTAAAAATTTTGAGCGCGGGCCGTTTCCTTTTGGCCGGAACATCACGCCCGCCATGAGCAATAAGCCCGACTCCTGGCCGGATGTCTGGCCGGATAAATTCGGCCCTGAATTTGCCGATGATCCCGGATGGCCGGGCGCGTGGAACGGGTTTTTTGGCAAGAATCAATTCAACGCGGATCTCGAAACGTTTTTTGTGATGGATGACGCTTCGGACCGGGAGTTTAATTACCTGCCTGTCCCGAGCGATCCAAACCGAGGCGGTCTCGGAACCATGGTAACCGCTAGAGGACTGCAGTGGTCGCAGGTGTTGGCCGAGGATGTGGTTTTTTGGGTATACAAAATTTACAACATCTCTGCCTTCGATCTCGGTGTGGTTCCGGCTGGTACGGAACCGAAAGTTTTCTTTGGAATGATGTTTGACTATGGCATTGGCGGTTTGGGAGATTCTGGCGACGACAGCGCGTTTTATGACACGTTCATCGACATCAGCTACGGGTTTGATAGGGATAATAAGGGCAATACCGGTTTTTCCCCCACTGCTTATGCCGGGTTCGCCTTCCTGGAAAGTCCGGGTAATCCATTCGATAATGAAGACAACGATGACGATGGTTTTACGGACGAGACACGTGAAAGCGGGCCAGGCGATAAAATCGAAGGAATCGACAATATCACCAACTATATTCAAACCAATTATGACGTTGAGAACCTCACGAGCTTTTTTGGTTTAGAAATCGCAGAATTCCCGGCGGTTAAATCCGGGATTTTATGGACCGGAGATGAGGATCTGGACTGGGTGGGTTTCTCCGATTTGAACAGCAATGGCCGATGGGATTCCACCAACGAGCCGCTCAACAACGACGTGGGTGCCGATGGCATCAGCAACTTTGATCCCGGTTATCCTGGCCCCGATTTTGGCGAAGGCGATGGCATGCCAACGGCCGGGGAGCCTAATTTTGATGCGACAGATCTGGACGAATCAGATCAGATTGGCCTTACAGGCGTTCATATATTTGTGACACACGATATTACGCCGAAAACTGATGACTTAATCTGGGACTCCTTTAGCAACAAGAGATTTGTTACAGATATTCAAAACTCTTTAGCAAGTCTCCTCTACAGTTCCGGCGGCTTTTCCCTGCCAAAAGGAAGCAGCCAATCATTTTCTATTGCGATGCTTTTTGGCGAGAATCTCGATGATCTCTTAAGAAATAAAATTACGGTGCAATTAATCTTTAATGCCAATTATAATTTTGCCAAGCCGCCCTTGAAGCCATTTGTCACCGCAGTGCCCGGCGATGGCAAGGTCACTCTCTATTGGGATCGGCGAGCTGAAGAATCGGTAGACCTTTTCTTGATCAATCCTGAAACCGGCCGTCCGGGTGCGAAAGATTTCGAGGGGTATAAAATTTACCGCAGTACAGAACCGGCCTTTCTAGAATCGAAAAACATTACGGATGCTTTTGGCAACGCTACTTTTAGAACGGCGATCGCCACCTTCGACCTTGTAAACGGCATCAAAGGTCCGGCTCCGGTTAGAGTCAACGGTATTTCTTTTGACTTGGGTAATGACTCTGGTTTGCGGCACTCTTTTGTCGATAGCACTGTAGAGAATGGTCAAACCTATTATTATGCTGTTGTATCTTATGACAGAGGTGCACCCAATCTTGGCACAACTGGGCTACCCCCTTCGGAGTCATCATCTGTTATCGACATCGACGCTTTTGGCAATGTGGTTGGTACCGATGTCAATACCGTTGTGGTCACCCCCAATCCAAAAGTGCCGGGATACATTTCGCCTTTTGTTGAAGAGGGGAGTTTGAAGCCGGCAGGAAACCTGATTACAGGCTCTGGGATTATCGGTAGCGGTGGCATTGCCGGGATTAAGGTCCTTGATGAGAGACTTGTCGTCGACCGTACTTACCGGGTCACGTTCCAAAGTTCGGACGAATTGGTCCCCTTCGACGTCAACACTTTAACGCCGGCCCAGGTTTTCCTGACGACATCATACTCGGTGACGGATGTGACCAATGGCGCGGACGATCTGAAAATCAGCGCCAGCAACGCGCTAAGCATCGATAATGAGGGGCCGGTATTTGACGGCCTGAGCCTGGTTGTCGATAACGATCAAACCCGGCTGGACACGACTGCATCGGCCTGGATTGCCGGGGACAGCGACTTCGAGTTTGAAATAACACTCTCCGGCGCCAATTTTGACAAGCAGATTCTCTATCCGGCGGACTATGAAATCAGATTCGCCGATGGGGCCGTATCGACATCTACCAATAACCGTCCGGCGAATTTCATTATCTGGAATGCCACGGAAGACCGTGAGTCTGAATTTCGTTTTCAAGGCCGGGGTGAGTGGAAGTCCGGTAATTTTATTGATATCCAGGAGACAATCGATGGCGAGAGGGAGGAGATATGGAGGATCACGTTGAGGGCACCCGGAGCTGGGATTGCACCAGTAGAAGGTGAT
>JADFJB010000183.1 GCA_022566355.1 candidate division KSB1 bacterium | reverse complement strand
AGATTTTTTTTGAATTACTTCTCATCTAAAAAAGGAAGTGATTCAAAAAAAATTAGATTAATTTAAAGAACAAATAACAGAACAAAACAAAATACAAACACGCTGTTATAAACAGACATCCCTTTTCTGATGAGGGAGCTGCAAGACAAGAATTAAATGATATAAAATGCGTAGCCGCAGTCTCAGGATAACTGTTCCTAAAAGGATTGCAGCCTTTCGTAAACGGTCTACGCAAAGGTAAAAGATTGTTATTTCGATTTTGTCCTCTTATTCAACGACTGCTAGTACATAAGGCGGTTGATTTTTCCAGACGTATCGGATACGTCGAAGAAGTTTTTTGGCAATGCGAATAATGGCATCTTGTTTCTTCATACGTCGTGTTAATTGATTAAATGCATGTAGTAAAGCCGGATCCTTTCTAACGGCAATCCAGGCAGCTTCAACTATGAGATGGCGCAAATAGCGATTTCGTCTTTTTGTCAATCCCTGATCGATGGTTTTATCTCCGCTACCATGAACTGACGGAACCAGCCCAACAAAAGAGGCTAATTTATCGAATATTCGAAATCGATTGATGTCCATAATTTCAGTATAAAATGAAAGTGCGACGACAAGGCCAATACCTGGTATTGAGCGTAAAAATACAAACGGTTCATATAAGCTGTGACTTTTGAGATGGCTTCGTAAAATACGCGTAATATCCACTATCCTTTGCCGATGTTGTTGCAACTCTTCAAGGCAAAATATCAGATAATCCTTACCACATGCTTGAGAAAATTCTAGTGACAGCAACCAGTTGATGAAATTACCTGACCAATGCGGCATTTTCACTTGACATGGTATGGGGGATACCATAGGTGTGTAAATGTCCTTTAATACGGTTTTTGACACGTGTCTGATTCACAACTGATTGACCACGCAATCGACAGAGTGAACGTAGTTGTTGGTGCAGCTCATCAGGTATATAAATACTGTTTAGAGATTTGTTCTCTAACTCTCGTGCTATCTTGCGTGAATCCACTTTATCGGTTTTGTTTGTCCTCTCTTTGTTTGTGGTGGCTACATCAGCTGCGTGAATAACCAAATTCTTTATGCCCAGGCTCTCGAGACTACGATGAATCCAGAAGCCAC
Organism: candidate division KSB1 bacterium; assembly: GCA_022566355.1. Classification (NCBI taxonomy): domain Bacteria; kingdom Pseudomonadati; species Candidatus Zhuqueibacterota bacterium. The sequence continues at coordinate 5,077 of JADFJB010000183.1, read as the reverse complement.
AGAAACCAGCCTCATAGGCACTGATGTACCTACCACCAGGGTAATTGCAGTGCAAATGCTTATACAATAATTCTGGAGATGGATCCATGCTAAAAGTCTTTAATTCCATGTTGTTATTCCGAAGCGTGATAACCCAATTCTTCTTATGCACATCCATACCAATATAAAACTCTTGATCCTTAAATTCCTTTTGATTAATTTGCTGCATGATAGCTCCTTTCTGATTTAAGTTATATTACTGCTTCTAACTTTAATGTAAGAAAGGAGCTTTTCTTTTATTTACAATTACTTTTTAACATAATGTCTCAGGATAAACTCCGCGAGGAGAAATCTTGTCTCCCAACAAGTCATTTTTTGTATAGATTAAAAGATTTCTCGTCGTAAACTCCTTCCAAGAAACTTCCGTGTCATCGCGATCCTGAAGGGATTGTCAGTACCCTACCGGCCATTGCAACCGTATTGTTCGGTTATTTTGCCGGGGATTGGCTGCGTTCCGATCGCCAGCCTTTGGAGAAGACCAACGGTTTGTTCATTGCCGGAACCATTGCTATCTTCATCACCCTATTCTGGCAGGAATGGATGCCCCTCAACAAAGCGCTGTGGACCAGCAGCTATTCGGTTTATACAGCCGGATTAGCCCTGCTCTGCCTGGCTGCTAGTTATTGGTGGCTCGATAGTAAAGGCAAGCAAAAAGGCAGCAAAATATTTATGGTGTTTGGTATGAATTCCATCTTTGCTTTTGCCGGCTCCTCCTTTCTGGCCAAGAATCTCTATTGGTGGAAATTTACTCTCCCGGACGGCAGCCAGGTTTCACTGAAAGGAATGTTCTACAACAACCTGGTTACGCCAATTTTTGGCGATTGGTTGGGCTCGCTTTTATACGCCATCTTGAATATTGTTTTATGGTGGGCAATTTTAAGCTGGATGTATCGCAGGAAGATTTTTATTAAGATTTGAAGATGTGCCGATTTCTTGCAAAAAAAAATGTACAAACCTTAAAACAAAAACAACAAAAAAATAATCAAATAACACAAATAATCGAATGATCGATGATTGTCCTCAGCGAACCGCTCGAACGTCGTTCCCGTCGTCGAGAGGGTAGTTGGTGCAGCCGCCAAAATTGAAATCGACTACCCATGCACCCGAGGCGCTTTGTTTATCCGAAGTCCAAATCCATCTCTGTTGTGGATCAAAAATTGAATCAATAAATAGACCCTCATTTTTCTTTACTGGCTCCATAAGCGTCATCGCTTCTGCCAATGTCGGCAAACGCCAATCACTAAAATCGGCACAATTTATCACGGCGTAATTTTTGAATATACGCTTCTGCCTTTTCATAACTCAACCTTCCTGTGCCTGCCTTTTGCCAGGTGAGGTTTGTAGCAGAGTCAATAATTATTGTATCATCATTTATGGTTTTGAGTTCATATTGATGTTTTATTCCCCCCTTTCTCATTCCAAAACATATGATAAAAGTCCCTCTCTATTACCATTGCTTTTGCCTTTTCAAAGGAAAGATAATCAGTAGACTTAAGAAATTGATTAACTGCAAACGAACCCCCGGCTAAAGTAAGTGAAACAGCCAATATGGTAATTAAGGCTCTTGCGTAACGAACAGCTTCAACCCTTTTTATTGTTTTTGTTCGCACACCTATTAGAATATCCTTCATAACTTCCTTGGCGTCGATAAACCATTCTCTTGTGAGTGCTGCAGTGCCAACTATTACCAAGATAAGACCACCCCAGGATAAACCGTTTAATATGTTTGATGTAGACTCTTGAAAACCTTCACCAAGTAATATTATCAAGACGACCATAGGTAATACATAAAGGACAAAAGATTTAATTATATTTGCTGTCTGATAGATTAACTGGACAAACTTTGATGAATGTTGACTGGACAAATCTGTTAAAATATAGTGTAAATTGGGTAAACGAATTTTATACAATAAGGAGCTTTCACCCTCTCCCTCTGCTTGCGCATAAAGATCTTCGTAGGTTTCAAAATACTCTTTTTTTAAGAAATCCAGGTAAATCAAATAGGTTGCAAGCATTAAGTAGATCGCTGCCAAAATCAAAGGACTAAATTTCAGCATTTTACTGCTATTGATTTTAAAGCCAAATAAAGGTATAATTGGTTCAGGCTTAACTCCTGATTTATCCGGACTTGACTCGACTTTCGATGTATCTTGTAAATTTATCTCTTGGGCGGGAAGCCTTTCTATTCTCGATTGTCCGGGTGGAGTATTGGTTGGAAATAATTCAGGCTCGAATACCAGGGCAGAAAGCAACAGCATCAAAGTAAAAAAAATAATAAACAAGCGACCGACAATTTTGCTTGTTTGAATGAGATTTTGATAAAGCTTATCTACCAGGTCGAAATCCAGCTCTTCTTTTTTCATGGGCTTCTTTAGGCAAAATCAATTATTAATATGTGGTCATTAAACTAATGTCTTTTTCAACTTGAATTCAGCCAAATTTCAACTTATATTTACCAAGTTCTTTGATTTCGACTCGGGGTGCTTTGCACCAGTGCAAGGCTGAGAGTACACCCATCGAACCTGATCCGGATAATACCAGCGCAGGGATTTTGAATTTGCACATCAATCCGTATTGATTTGAATGCCACAAAACCCTCCCGGTCTTGTGGCTTTTTTAGTTTAAGTCAAAAACCGCTAAAGCGGTTGAAAGCTATTCAAAATCCTGTTAATCCTGTCTAAATAATTTTAAAGAATAAGAATAGCAACACCAAGAAAGTCGGTTTTTAAAAAATCATAAATTGAAAGGAAAGCCTAAAATGAGAAGATCCATATTCATTTTTTTACTGTTTTTATTGCCATGTCTTCTAACCGCACAGAACCAAAAAGGAACGATTACAGGTACTGTAACCGATATTGCAAATGGCCGGCCGCTACAAGGGGCAAACATAGCTTTGCAAAACATTAGCCTGGGAACCATATCCGGGGAAGATGGAAAATTTGAAATTTCAAACCTCACCTTCGGCCAATATATCCTGGATGTGAGTTTTGTCGGTTATCGAACCGAACAAAGATCGCTACCTTTAAATCAAAATACAATAGAAGTAAACTTTGCATTAACTTCCGTAATCCTGCCGGGACATGAGGTTGTCGTTACGGCAATTCGGGCGACAGAAGGCGAAACGCCGGCAGCGTTTAGTACCTTAACCCGGGAAGATATCGAAAAAAACTATCACACCCAGGATATCCCGGTTTTGCTAAGCCAACTGCCCTCGACCACTTTTTACTCCGAGGGCGGCAGCGGCATCGGCTACAACTATCTCTCTATCCGTGGTTTCGATCAACGACGAATCTCGGTGATGATTAACGGCATCCCACAAAACGATCCGGAAGACCACAATGTATATTGGATCGATTTCCCGAATTTTTTGGACAATGTTGAAGACATACAAGTTCAGCGCGGTGCCGGCAGCGCTTTTTACGGACCACCGGCTATCGGCGGTTCCGTAAATATCACCACCACACGATTTTCACCGGAACGCAAAATTTCGTTTTATGCCGGATCAGGAAGTTACGATACACAAAAATACTCGCTTGCCTATAACAGCGGTCTCCTGAAAAACCAATACATTCTAAATGCCCGGGTTTCACAGATCAAAACCGACGGTTACCGGAACCAATCCTGGGTAAATTTTAAAAGCTATTTTTTTGGCGCGGCGCGATTTGGCAAGAGATCGACCATGCGGCTGCACGTTTACGGCGGTCCGATTGCAGATCACCTGGTGTTTTTTGGTATTTCAAAAAATGCTGCCAATAATAAAGAATCCCGAAAAGAGAACCCCATTGTTCGTCCCGATGAGATCGAGAATTTCAATCAACCACACGCAGAATTTTTTCATCAATACCAGGTCAACGAAAATCTTACACTCAACAATACGCTTTTCGGCATTCGCGGCTACGGCTTTTTCGATTACGACGGCTCCTGGGCGCCGGCTTCTTATTTTCGCCTGACACCGGAATTTGGCTTTGCCGATAAAGGCGATCCGGAGAACATTTATGTCGATGATCTGTTAATCCGTGCCTATGTAGATAATAAACAGATCGGTTGGCTGCCCAATCTAACCTGGCAGCATAAAAAGGCGACTGTGGTCCTGGGAAGTGAAATCCGCATTCATCGCTCGTTACATTGGGGGCGCATTCAAAAAGGTTCGACCGAATTGCCTCCTGCAGTTTCCGGCGAATTTAGCGGTCATAATTATATAGGCAGCCGGCGCTACTACGAATATAAAGGCGGAAAAGACATATTGTCTCCTTACATTCACAGTGGTTACAAATTTAATGACAAAATCTATGGAAGTTTCGATTTACAGTTTTCTCATCTTCGTTACAAACTTTACGACGAGAATTTTATCGGAACTGAATTTGAGCAAGTCTATAATTTTCTCAATCCAAGGATTGGCTTCAATGTTCATCTCAACAGCAGGACGAACCTATTTGTCAGTTATTCCCGCACCAGCCGGGATCCCCGTTTAAAAAATCTGTACGATGCTGCCGAAGCCAGCACTCCTGCAAGCTGGGGAGCGGTCGTTCCCCGGTTCGAACGCTTTCCGAACGGTGCATTCAATTTTGATGAACCGCTGGTTAAGCCGGAATCGCTGAACGATTTTGAGGTTGGAATGGGTTATCGGAATGAAAATATTTTTGCGGATGTTAACCTGTACTTCATGGATTTTAAAGATGAAATTATCAGTAAAGGTCAACTCGATCGGTTTGGCCAGCCCATTACCGGTAATGCGGAAAGGACGCTTCATTTGGGAATTGAAATGAATGGTGGAATGAATCTGACAGAAAAAATAACAGTCGGCGGAAATATTTCCCTTAGTAATAATGAATTGAAGAAATATACGGTATTTTCCGGCAATGGCTCCCCAACAGTTTTAAATGGCAACCCGATCGCAGGATTCCCCGATTTTCTTGCAAACGCCATGATAAACTATTCAAACAAAGGTTTCAATGCATCGCTAACCCTCAAACATGTGGGCAAGCAGTACCCGGATAATTTCAAGAATGAAGAAAATCCAGTGGATGAATATACCGTT
>JADFJB010000182.1 GCA_022566355.1 candidate division KSB1 bacterium | reverse complement strand
AGCCAAAGTCACAAATAAAAGCCAAAATTGTGGACACTGTTTCCGCTAAAGAAATGATAATTGCACCTATTCAAATTGTCGAAAGTAACGCTAAGTCATCTATTATCGAAATAGATGAATCTATCTCCAGGAAATTCAAAAAAAAGGACTGGAATTACTTGGAAGAAGTGTTTTTAATCTTTGAATATGCTTTCACCAAAAGTAACGGTGACGCTAAAAAACTGCGTGAAATATTTTACAAGAAAATTGCTGAATGGAAGGACATTGAGTAGCAATGCCCGAACAGTATATTCGTAACTCCAGCCATAAAAACAAAATCCGAGATAGGTGGGTTGAATACATAAAATTGGTACTAGATGGTGAGAATAGGGGTGGTGATGAGAGAGCAATTACTATTATTACATTCCCAGCCCAAGGAATGCAGGATTTGTTGTTATTTGCTGAAAAAGGTTTTCTTGAATTTCGAGATACTGAAACAGAAGATTACTTTCTTACAAAAGGCAAAATTGTTTGCTTTGAAAAAAGCTCAATTATTTGGCTTTACCTGAAAAAAAAACTTGTTAATGCAACTGTAGAACGAAATTTTGAAAAGTACATTTCAAACAATGTTAAAGGTATAGCTAAGGGATCTATAAACATTTTTCCTGTCGATTGCATAAACCTTGATTATGATGGAAATATATCAAAGAATGAAGTGTCAATTTCCATAATAATTAAACATCTATTTAGTTTCCAAGTTAAACATAAAAAGGACTTTTGTCTTTTCTTGACATGGCCAAAACCCCATGAAGAAGCCCATGACGAGCCAGACTACCTTAATAACCTAAAGCGAATTATCAGAAACAACTTAAGCGATCCAAACACGCAAGACTTTGCCCAACTTTTCAATGAAAAATACGAATCCATTGAAAATACTGCTTATGAATTCATATCAATTGTAGGGTTATCCAAGCAAATACTTAAAGAATCAACTTCTCACGGATTTCAACTACAGAATAATGAGTTCTTTTTCTATGGTGAAGAAGGCCGGCAGCCTATGATGTCTGTTTTGTATTATTTTAAATTCATTGATGAAGAGAAACCTCAACATCAAATATATTCAGAGGATGTTGCAAGAACATTAATTAGAATTCAAACTCTTGATTGATCAATTTTGGAGGGGATGTAGAAAATTCACGCAAATACCGAAATAAAAATAGAATAAACAATTCCAGTCATAAAAATTAGTTGCAAATATTATGTGAAGTTATATATTTATACTTGAACACTTATTCAAGTATTTCTATGAATGATCAAATTGAAATTTGTAAAACAGATATTCTTCACTTAGATGCCATCGAACGGGCTAAAAATTCACTCCCTGAATCTTCCCAGATTATTGATATGTCTGAGATTTTCAAAATTTTAGGAGATCCCAGCCGCTTAAAAATTTTGCTGGCTTTGGCACAAGAAGAATTATGTGTTTGCGATATAGCCACATTAATTCGTTCATCGGTAAGTTCGGTTTCGCACCACCTGAGATTGCTGAAGGGTTTAAAATTAGTCAAATTTCGCAAAGAAGGCAAGTTGGTCTTTTATGCATTAGCAGATCATCATGTGGAAAGCATTGTTGCACAAGCGATGGATCATGTTACTGAATAAGTACTGAATAATGAGATGTAAAGAACACGGAGAATAATGAATGAATTTAGGTTGCTCTCAGTTAAAATAGAAACTTGTCAGGCGATTAATTGAATGAATGAAGCAAAGAAATCCAAACAATCCATTTACAAAATAACAGGCATGGATTGCCCGGAATGCGCACAGACCATCCAGAAGGGTATTTCCGGATTGCCGGAAGTAAAAGAAGCCACCATGGATTTTATTTCTGCGGAACTTCGGGTTATTCATGAATCTGAATCCGGCAATCCAAATCAAATTTTCGAAACGGTGTCGAAGCTGGGATTCCAGGCAGCTCCGAAAGAGAAAGTATACCATTCCACTTTAATTGTCGAAGGGATGGATTGTCCCGATGAATCCCGGCCAATAGAAGCTCATCTGCAAAAGCTTGCAGGTATTACAGAAATACATTTCAACCTCATAGACAATAAACTATCTTTAACACACACCTTATCGATCGATAAAATAAAACAAGAGCTTAAATCGATTGGCTTTGAATCAATAGCAGAATCGGAGAAAATCGAAAAATCAAATGACAATTTTTGGAAGAAAAACAGGAATTTAGTTCGTGTTATTATTACCGGCATGTTAGCAATCGGGGGCGTCATTTGGGCTAATTTTCAAGAAGAATCAATGTTTCCTTTAGCACCGCTTATTTTGGCAATACTGTTAGGCGGATTTTCAATTGCTAAAAAGGGAATTAAGGAAGTAGGGAATCTGCGCCTTGGCATCAATTTTCTTATGGCAATTGCCGTTATTGGAGCAATGATTTTGGGTGAGTGGCCGGAAGCCGGGATGGTGGTATTTCTTTTTTCATTAGCCAATTATTTAGAAATTCGATCCATGGAACGCGCCCGCCGTTCTATTAAATCCCTCATGGATTTGACCCCTGAAACGGCCCTGGTTAAAACACCTGAAGGGGAAATACTTAAGCAAGCCGAATCCGTTCATATTGGCGAGATTCTGGTGATCAAACCGGGTGACCGTATTCCTTTAGACGCCATTGTTAAAGAAGGGCAATCCAGTGTTAACCAGGCGCCAATAACCGGGGAGAGTATGCTTGTTGATAAAACTATCGGCGATGAGGTTTTTGCCGGAACAATAAATGAACATGGGTCGATGCTGGTAAAAGTCAGTAGAGAATATCAAGATTCAACTTTAAGTAGAATTATCAAACTTGTGGAAGAGGCCCAGGCAAAGAAAGCTCCCGCCCAGGCTTTTGTAGAGAAATTTTCCCATTATTATACGCCCGCTGTGGTTGTATTGGCAGCTTTAGTCGCAGTTATTCCACCTCTTTTTCTGGCAATGCCTTTTGAATTATGGTTTTACCGGGCACTGGTATTGTTAGTTATTTCTTGCCCGTGTGCATTGGTCATCTCGACACCGATTACCATCGTGAGTGGATTAACCAATGCAGCCCGCCATGGAATTCTGATAAAAGGTGGAAGGTATTTGGAGGAGTTTGGCCGCATTCAGGTTATAGCAATGGATAAAACAGGAACGGTTACGGAAGGGAAAGCCCGGGTAGTACAAATTTTGGGATTGAATGGCCGATCCGATATGGAATTGCTTCAATTGGCCGCATCCGCAGAAAGCAGGTCGGAGCATCCGGTCTCAAAAGCAATTACGAATAGAGCTGAGCAGGAAAAGATAAAGTTACTGCCTGTCGATCATTTTCAAGCGTTACCGGGAAAAGGATTAAAGGCAAAAGTGAATGGCGGTAATTTGGTAATCGGAAATCATGCTTTGTTTGAAGAACTAAATTTATGTGATGAATCCATTCATACGAAACTGGAACAGATTGAAAATGCGAACCAGACAGCAGTGTTGGTGGGAAATGAAAAAGAATTACTTGGGATATTGTCAATAGCGGATTCAATAAGACCCCAGGCAAAAACTACAATTGATGAACTTCATCGGGCCGGGATCAAAAAAGTGGTTATGTTAACCGGTGATAACCATCGTACAGCCAGGGCGATTGCCCAGGAAATCGGCATTGATGAATTTTATGCCGAACTACTTCCACAGGATAAGGTGAAAGCAATCGAGAAAATCAAGAAGGAATATAAAGGTGTTGCAATGGTTGGTGATGGCATCAATGATGCACCTGCACTTGCAGCTGCCTCAATCGGGGTGTCCATGGGATCCAGCGGAACCAACCAGGCCTTGGAAACTGCCGATATCGCATTGATGAAAGATGATTTAAGCAAGTTGCCCTATTTAAAAAGACTCAGCAAATATGCCATACGAAACATTAAACAAAATATCTCAATTTCTCTGGGACTTAAGGCTATCTTTCTAATGTTGGCCATTCCCGGTCTGGCGACACTGTGGATGGCCGTAATTGCAGATATGGGGGCCAGCTTACTGGTAGTGTTTAATGGATTGCGAGTATTGAAATTTGGGAAACCATAAGTTTATTCTTTTAAAAACACTAATAAACCTGTCATTCCCGCATACTCTTAGCGGGAATCTTGTTACTCAGACCAAAAATTTCAGGGAAAACCAGGCTGTCAAAAAACCTATTTTATCACTCAAATATGAACAGTTTTGGGTTTCTCGGACAGTCTGAAAAAAAGAGGGAATGATATTCTGGCCACAGCCTCTTCACTTTCTTCGTGAGCTTTATCCTAATCTCCAACTTGGAACTCTGCCCAAATTGCCCTGGCAAAGCCACGATGTAAAATCGCAAAAACCGCGGCTGATTCACGACCGAATAACTGTCCCCATTCTGATTTAGTCCCTATATTTCTACATTTAATACTCGCTTGCTTCGATAAGAAGTCGAATTTATTTCGGGTGTTTTCACTTGCATCAATGGCTACAATGACAAGTTGTGTTTGCTTTTTTTTAATTACAGCTTCTGCAGCAGTCTGGCCGATAGCAATCTTACCGGCTTTCCTCGCTAATCCAACAAGCGAAAATACTTTGTCTTTTTGAATAATATCCTCAACCTGGTTTTGCAAAAATGATTGTTGATTTGGAGATGGATAGATCCGCTTACTAAAATGCCTCAACTTTTGGATACTAATTCTTAAGCATGTATTTACCGGACAAATATAAAGTCCACGGCCATTTTTAGTTTGAGCAAAATCGATTTCATAGGATCCATCTTCATTTTGAATAATCCGAATTAAAGAATATTTATCGTTTTTTTGCCGGCAACCTATGCATGTACGAATTGGAATATGCATTGAAGATCTGCCCAATTATTTTCCTGGAAATATTTAGACCGGATTCGGAACATCCACAAATTCGGTTCTCAGCCCAAATTTATCGGTTAAATGATCACATAATGCCTGAACGCCCAACTTCTCGGAATTATAATGACCGGCAGCAATATAGTTCAACTGCAACTCTTCGAAAACCCGAACATGGTCCTCTTTTATGTCACCGCCAATAAAAGTATCAATTCCAATCTGTTTGGCATTTTCGGCCAATAAAGAACCACTGCCGCTGATGACCAATAGTTGTTTTACTTCCTGCGGTCCAAAATCGAAAAGGACAGAGCTGGTTTCCAACGAAGCATCGATCCTTTTACACAAATCGGATACCGATAATGAATCGGCAGGAGAGCCGATAAAACCGACCTCGAAAGATTCTACAGCCGGAATTTGCAATCGATTTAAGAGTTGAATGTTATTGCCAAATTCGCCATGGGCATCTAAGGGCAGATGGTACGCAATCAAATTGATGTCATTCTTCAACAAAAGCGCCAAACGATTACGGCGAATGCCAGTTATGGTCATTGGATTCGTATCTCTTTTCCAGAATAGGCCATGATGAACCAGGATCATATCCGCCTTTTTATCGACAGCCGCTTTAAATAATCTGTCACTTATACTTACCCCGCAAACAATTTTTTGGATTTCTTTTCGACCCTCAACCTGTAATCCATTCAGGCAGGCGTCGTTAAATTCAGCGACGGCCAGAAGTTCGCTTAAATAATGGACTAATTCATCACGATTCATAGGTTAATCCTTATGCTTGTTTGCGAAAAAATGAAGTGATTAAACTTTTGATGCTATAAATAAATCCGGCAAATAACAGGTAAGAGATGTCAAAATCATCGGGGATTCTTCTTACCAAAAAATGTAACCAAAAAAATATACATAATACTACCCACATCAATTTAATCAACAACATTCTCATGGCAGGGGTAGGCAAAATGCGCTGTAGAAAGCGTTCATACCAATTAAAAAAAATATCGGTGAAAAGTAAAATGATAAGACTACCTACGGTAAAAGTTAAAAGATTTAATCCCATTCAGTTCATCCCTGGTTATAGGTTTATTTTTTCTCTTTTAAGAGTTTCTTTCATAATCATTAAGATCAGCAACAGATAATTGGGTGGATTCTTATAAATGAAATTAAATTTGACATTCATTAAATTCAAGGTTTTTTCCATTTTTTTAACAATTGTTTGTTTGTTTTTTAGAGACCTATATACTACGTAAATGATTCCCATATTCTGGGAATTCATCAGGGAATTAGCGCGTTGCTCGATGCTACAACGCGCGCAACAAAATGAACAACCCAACGTGCAACTGGATGTCCAAGTAGGCACTACGGTTT